>JAUSPR010000122.1 GCA_030655715.1 Thermoplasmata archaeon | reverse complement strand
GTACGACAAGAAAAACTCGGGCTAATCGTCTAATACACCCAAACGTCCCAAATGTCCATCAGGACTTTGGATGCTGATTAAACCTGCTCGCTCGCTAATCACTAGCGCATGGGTGCGCCAGGGAGACGTTGTCTTTGTATTGGACTGCATTCCGAAAGTTAATTCACGAGTGAACTAAAAGTTGGCCAGTATGTTGAGACTTAGACCCCGCTGGGGTACATTTTTCTTTTTTTAGTTGCTTTCACAATGGTGGAAAAATGTTTAGTCGAATAGATAGCTTGGTTATGCAATATTTTACACTTTTGTCTGGTCTTTTACCGCTTTGGTAACCTGTTCTTCAGTAATATTGCCAGTAAGCCTATGTTTGCCAATAATTACCGCTGGGGTCTTGCGAACCCCCTTGAAAAACGCCCTGATTGTGTCTCGAATTCGTGTCCTGTCATATACCATAATTTCGATTGTGTGTTGGCTGGCAATTTTTTCCAGCATGTTTTTGAGGTTCACAATATCCTCAGGCAGTTCAATAAACATTTGCTTCAAACGTAGCTGGTCATCATATGCGGTGCTTTCCTGTCCTCTGAAAGATCTCATGTAATGGCCGGTACCGCCTTTGGCCGCATATTCTTCGGAGTTTAGATACAGTTCGATTTTCATGGACTTTTCCGCTCATCAATAAATGTGAAAGCCTCGTATTAAGGCTTTCGTTTTTGTTCCTGAAAAGCGAAAGAACCAATATTTTATCCCCCCTCGCATTTCCCTCTCTCATGCCCATCTCCACTGTCGGAGACAACTTCGACATCATCCTCGTCTCAGCAGAACACTGGGATGACCACCCTCTGTCGCCGGTCGGCGTCATAGCCAGGGTGCTGGATTCCAAGGGTTTTTCGGTCGGTATTATCGAGAAGCCCGTAACGGAAGCGGACTTCATCCAACTTGGTGAGCCCAATCTTTTCTTCGGCGTTACTGCCGGCTCCATCGACAGCATGCTGAACAATTACACTCCCATGAAAAGAAAGAGGGAAAATGACCCACACTCTCATTCGAACAAAATGCCTGATAGGGCCATAATCAACTATTGCAACTCGCTGCGCCAGTATTTCAAGGGCTGCAAGATTATCATTGGCGGCATCGAGGCTTCGCTTCGAAGATTTGCGCATTATGATTTCTGGGATAATGATCTCCGCCGCAGTATAATGTACGATTCCCGGGCGGACGTTCTGGTCTACGGCAACGGGGAATTGCAGATTGTCGAGCTTGCTGAGAAGGCCAGGGCCGAAGAACCTCTGAAAGGCGTTCCGGGGACCTGCATAATATCCAAGAAAGTCCCGTCGGATTTCACAATATTGCCCAGCTGGCATGAGGTCAAGGAAGACAAGAAAAAATTTTGCGAAATGCAGAACTTATTTTCCATTTCCAGCAACCTGGCGCAGGAATATTCGGGCAATTACTTACTTCAATTTGCCTATCCTAAATATACCGAAAAAATTCTGGATTGGATATATTCCCTTGATTATTCCAGGGATTTACACAAGGAATCGCTCCTCTGGATGGCCCAGTTCTCCGTGGTCACTCATCGCGGATGCATAGGTGATTGCGGGTTCTGCTCGCTGTCCCTGCACCAGGGGGCCAGGATAATTTCCCGAACCCAGGAAAGCATTCTTTCCGAAATTCAGAAAATAACAAAGCACAGGAACTTCAAGGGCGTCATTGACGATCTGGGCGGGCCGTCTGCCAATATGTACGGTATGGACTGTGCTGATTGCGGCGGAACGTGCGTCACATGTGGTAAACTGGACAGGAGCCATTCCCGGCTGATCGAGTTAATGAGGAAGGCCAGGAAAATTCCAGGAGTTAAAAAAATCTTCGTGCGAAGCGGCATCAGATATGACCTGGCAATTGACAGTCCCGCGTATATCGAGGAACTGTCCAGACATCATATATCAGGTTGCCTGAAAATCGCGCCCGAGCATTTTTCCGAGCATGTTCTTGACCTGATGAATAAAAATGGAGAAAAATTCGATGAGTTCGTGGAATTTTTTGGCCGATTGAACGCTGGCACCGGCCAGGGTCTGAGATATTACCTGATGGTCGGTCATCCTGGCGAGGACATGGTCAGCATTGACGAGTTGGTGAAGAAGGCCAAAACTTTGGGCAATGTGGATAATTTCCAGCTTTTCACGCCAACGCCCATGACTCTATCGACATGCATGTATTGGAGTGGCATGGATCCCAGAACAATGGTGCCGGTGAAGATTGTGTACGATTACAGAACCAAGAAGATAATGAAGGAAAAGATGCTAGCCATTATTAAAGATCGTTAAAACCGTGCCATACATCGTGCAATAAATTGCATATGAAATCAAAGCCTCTCCAAATGCCCTCTGATTGCACGTAGTTCCAAATCCCCTCTTCTTGTCACACGTAGTTCCGAATCTCCCGCAGGAGTTCGGATGCCGGATAAATTTGGATGCCGGAAAAAGGTGCATGGCCTACGCATGTGAACTTCCAGCCCCGACAACAAACACTAGCTCCTTTAGGGGCTGGTAGTTTACAACCAAAAGATTTTTAGAATGCATCCAGATATTACCCATGTCTTAATATGCCAAGATGCACCAATTGCGGCCAGGAAGTCTTGTTCGTTCAACAATACCAGCAATGGTACTGCCAGTACTGCCGAACATATCCATACCTTCAGCAGGCTCAGGCATATTCACAACTACAATATTATGCTCAACCGGCCTACGTTCAACCGATGATGCCAATGGCCTACCAGCCGCCCGTGATGGTTCCGAACGAGACCGTTGCCAAATCCCGAATTTTCAATTCCTTCATGCTGCGTGCCCACACTGACAAACAGATCTCAACTTCCTGGGTCGGTGCGATACTGGCGTTTCAGGTCATTCTCCCTCTGATAGCGATTATGTTCGTCTTCTGGATGTTTAATGGGACCAATCCGACATTCGGTGCCCTGAATTTTGTCATGCTGTTATTGATTGTCTTGTTGATGGGAATAGTCTATGTAATTGTCCAGGGCGTGCTGGTTTTCAAACTGGTTGACCGACGGGACAATCATTTTCTCAGGGACAGGAACCTCAGGGTTGGCATGGAGGAATATGTCGCAGCCAGTGCGCTGACCAAGCAAATGGACCTGAATGTCGAGAGATGGACAATGAACACGATTTCCCAGGGCAATAACGATATCGAGAGGTCGCCATTGATGTGGGCGATGCTTGTCAGCCTTATTGCCATCATTCCGATTGTCGGAATAATTTTCCTGGTTTACTCCCAGGCATTCCTGACCAAGGACGTGCAGAGCCATGATGAGAAGCAGCGCTCGTATAACCAGTACTTTGAAGCTAGCCTGATGAAGACCGGCAAAATCACCCAGCCCATATACCAATGGCAGCCAATTCCGCGAAGGGATGTGGCAATTTATACGATATTAACGATTCTGACGGTAGGCTTTTTCCTCCCATACTGGTGGTATGTGAACATCCAGGACATGAACGCCCATATGCAGAACCAGATGGAGTTCGAGAACCGGCTGGTCCAGCTGCTCCAGGCGGAAGGTTGAGCCAATGGTTGCATTTCCAAGCCTGAAACCGAGACATGTGTTGATTGCCTTTGGGTTCGGCGCGCTATCGACCTTGCTGGCATCCTGGGGAGAAATCGGCCTTGCATTCAATGCCTTCCCGTTATTGATGCCCAATTCGATGGACGAATCGACTTGGGCCATGATACTTCTGGCCGTGGTCATCGCGCCGTTCGTCGAGGAACTGGCCAAACCCCTGGGTCTGTATTTCATTCATTCCGAGGAGAAGGCAGACCTTGAGTTGAAAGAATGGGCCTTCCTGGGAGCAATGGCCGGTCTCGGGTTCGCGGTTGTCGAGAACCTGATGTACGCCTTCGGGGTCATTGATTTTGGAACTGAAACTTCCATCTGGCTTCTCGGCCTGAGGTTCCTATTGCCCTTGCACATGATTGCGAGCGCGATTTCAGGTTATGGCATAGGATTGTGGGTCAAGACGGGGAAAGCAAAATATTTTGTGGCATGCATCGCAGTGTCAATGCTACTTCACGGCGCCTTCAATCTGGCTGCCACATTGGTGGGGTGACATGATGGCATTACCAAAAGGAACGTTCAAAGGCCTGGCAAGGGTTATTTTGCCGTTCTCATTCTGGATGGCGGCAGGCTGGTATGCTTATCCTTACATGATTGAAAAAATTTCAGACTCCATGAATGAAGTCATTGACATGGCTGAAGTTGAATTGTTCTCCACAATCATGGTTGTCTTTTGTATAATCGCCGGCATTGGCCTTGCAATTTATGGCTTCACAGGTCAAGACCCGAAGGACGCAGACATCAAGATTCTTGGCAAGCCAGAGTTGCTGTGCCCCTATTGTGGAAAGGCCCTGACGATTGACGTGACCAAATGCGCTGGCTGCGGAAAATCGATTCCGAAATAAGTGAAAATATACTATTCTAAGTGTCCATTGAAAGGGGTGCAGCCCAATATTAAAAATTTTGAAAATGATAGGGGTTTGCAGCATGAGATTTAATGCGGCAAACCGGGCGTCCGTTCTGTCTGTCCAGTGCTCACTATTGTGGCTCCGGAAGGGACGTGAAAATAATAAAAAAGATTATTAATTTCACGTCTAACCGAACAGAGCGCCCAAGCCTGCAGCGGCATCTTCTTCAGATACCTTTTCTTCTTCTGGCTCTTCCTTCTTCTCGGCTGCGGGTGCTGCTGCGGGTGCAGCTGCAACTGGTGCGGCTATTGCTGTCTTCATTGCTTCTGCGATGTCGACGCCGTCGAGTGATGCAGTGAGAGCTTTCACCCTGGCTGTATCCGGTTTAACACCAGCTGCTGTCAGGATTTTGCTTACTGCGTCCTCTGTTATTTCCTTCCCTGCCGAGTGAAGGATCATTGCGCTGTAGATATATTCCATGTTTTATTCCTCCTTATTTTCCTTAATCTTGATTATCCAAAGAGTGCGCCGAGTCCGGCCGCAGCATCTTCCTCCGTGACTTTTGGTTCTTCCTTCTTCTCTTCTTTCTTTGGCGCCTCTACTGGCGCTGCTGCCGCAGCCGCGGATACGGCTCCAGCCAAAGTGGCCTTCAGTTCATCATCCAATGCGTCAGGAATCTTAGTTGCCAGAGCCAGCATCTTGCTGTTGGCCATTCCGACAAGTTTGTCAATGGTGGTCTTGTTGGTTATTGCGCTGAACAGGGCCAGACTCATGGATTCATTGTAGGCCTTGGATATCAACGGTCGTATTGTTATTGGTGTGGTATATCCAATCTTGAGAGCAACTCCGAATGAACCGCTTATGGCGCCATACAGGTCGCCCATGAATTTTACTTCATCTATGGCCAGAACATCTGCCTTGAATACCAGTCCATTCTCATAAACGCCCATGAGATTCATTCCAACTGTGAGTGGGAATATCTCGAGCTTGGCAAGCATTTGAGCGGCCTTTACCGGTATTGGGTCGCCTGCTTTTACAAGAAGCTTGTCCTTCTTGATGACGACCTTGCCGCCCTCGATGGCTGCCGGTATCCCGGCCTGCTGCAAATCACCGACTATCGGGCCTGGCTTGAACGATGTCTCGCCTGCCTTCACTTCGATGTCATCAGGCGCTAACTCGCCGCCCTTTGCTGGTGCGGCAGTCTTTGTTGCCTCCATGACCTTGAATAATTTGAATGGATTGTCAGTCGAACCCACCAGGGCGCACTGTCCATCTAATAATTTTGATAACTCGTATAAACCGGTTTTCTCGCCTTCCATATCTTTGAGAACCAGGTCAATGAGATTGTTTTTTGCAACTATCAGGGTTATCTTGCCCCTCAGGTTACTTCTCATGCTCTGGAACTGTGGTGCCGGGATGCCGCCAATGTTTACTATTGCGATATTTGGATAGGACTGGATGACCTGTTTGAGGTCCTTCATGTACTCCATTTTCCAAGATGCTGGTTCCCTGTCCATAATATCACATCAGCCTCACTGCGGGACCCATGGTGGTCTTGACATAGACAGACGCTATGTTGTTCTCACCCTGCTCCAGCTTTGTGGTCACTCTCTGCACTACTGCTTTGATATTCACGCTCAGGTCTTCAGGGCTCATGTCTTTGGTGCCAATCATGGTGTGGAATGTCTTCCTGTCCTTGGTTCGAATCTTGACGGTTTTTCTGAGGGAACCAATCATGGCCGTTGGGTCCGAGCCTGGTGGGATTGGCTTTGGCATCTTGCCCCTTGGACCGAGAACCGCACCAAGCCTCTTACCGATAACCGGCATGAGCGGCGCCTCAGCCACGAAATAATTGTGAGCGCTGACGAGCTTTCTTGCCTTGCGCTTGTCGTCAGCGAATTCTTCAATCTGTTCTGGAACTATAATGATGTCTGCGATGCCCTTTGCCTTTGCAGCGATTTCAGAACCGCCAAAAAGTCCAATCTTAATGTCCCTGCCCCTTCCCTTGGGTAAAAGAATTTCTTCCTCTATCCTGTTCTTTGGCTGGGTTAGGTCAACCCCTTTCAAATTAATGGCAATGTCTACCGACTCCTTGAATTTGCGTTCCTTGGAGCCTTCAAGAGCTTTCGCGACCAATTCTACGATGTCTTCTTTCAACGTCAGTCCTCCTGTAGTTTGCGGGGCAACCCCCTACTACAGTTTGCTATAACCGAGCGACCGCAATAAATTCAACTTCTTATTAAATGTTGTGGTCGCGCTACCGGCTCGCTGTAAGCCTCATACGCTCCAGGATATTTAAGGATAATCGGTATGAGGCGGTCTTTCACGACACTGCTGTTCCTTTATTGCTAGCATCTTCTACATCTGCTTGCAATGCTAATAACCGATGACTTTCAGGGACACTTGGAATGAGGCGGTCCCTCTTCGCCTAACCTTTTCGTCAATTAATATATATACCTACTAGTTTTCTATAAGCCATGGAAATCGACCCGCACAGAACAGAAATACAGATGATCGAGAAATTTTCTACATTGAGGGACAAGCATATTCTGGAAGTAGGATGCGGGGATGGCAGAGTTTCTGGCAAGCTAGCCATTCATACACCGCATCTAACCGCCATTGACCCGGATGAAGAGACTATGGCCCTGGCCAAATCCAATGTCCAGAATGTGGATTTCAGGGTTGGTTTCGGCGAAAACCTGGATTTTGATGACAAGTCCTTTGATGCGGTTATCTTCACTTTTTCCCTGCACCACCAGGAGAGTTCCAGAGCCCTCGCAGAGGCATTTCGGGTTTTGAAACCAGGCGGTCAGACCATAATAATCGAGCCATCAGTTGAAGGAGAGGTTCACCAGTTCTTCAGAACATTCAGGAATGAGGACCAGCAACTGGCAATAGCCCTTGAGGCAATTCAAAATAGCAGTTTTGATATTGAAAAGCAAGAAACATTCTCAATAGATTGGACTTTTGATAATAATGAAGAACTATATTCTTATTTCTTTAATCATTATAAACTCGCGCGCGATGCTGAATTTGTGAAAAAGATGGAACTGCTTCTGAACAATAAGATTTATGACCGTCCCATAAGTTTATCCGAACTGGCTATAATCTTTTCGCTAAGGAGGGATAACAGTTAATAATCATTCAATGTCAGCGCCGGTAATGCATCAAAAACCCAGCCTTACAGTGGATGGTATTGCATTCCAGAATGACCAATTGATTCTAATCAAGCGAAAGAACCCGCCATTTCAGGGACATCACGCGCTTCCCGGCGGATTTGTCGAGGTCGGCGAGACAGTTGAACAGGCTGTTGTCCGCGAATTCCTTGAAGAGACTGGCCTGATAACCAAAATCACCCGATTACTTGGTGTTTACTCTTCACCGGACAGGGATCCTAGAGGTCACACCGTGAGCGTGGTTTTCGAACTGGAAGTTGTTGGCGGCACCCTTCAGGGCGGGGATGACGCGGCTGCTGCGGAATTATTCAAACTGGACAAACTTCCAAAACTGGCTTTTGACCATGAGACAATAGTCTCGGATTACTGTACAAATGCTGAGAACGCTCAGTCCATTAGGGCTGAGATGAATCGGCATGAACAGTAAAATCGTGAAAGACCGCCGCATACCATG
>JAUSPR010000118.1 GCA_030655715.1 Thermoplasmata archaeon | reverse complement strand
GAAGTCGAAGGGCATCGGGTAAACCCACGATGACTGTCTGGGGATCGCCCCGGCCCGTGTTGACTTCAATCTCCACGGCGTATGCGTCTACACCGTACACTGCGCCGGAATGAACTTTGGCGAGCATTATGACCCCGATTTCAACAGGACTTGTCTGCTGTGGCTATTTCAAGCGAAGGGAGATGGACTGTAGCCAGCATGAGTTGAACCTTGATAATTAAGCATATTCGAAGACGGGAGCTGTTCGTTTGGGTTGCGGCTGGTGTTTCAGAAGTTGTTCAATATGCTGGATAGTCTCCGGCGTCAGAAGTACATCGCCACAAATCGAACAGACATCGGCAGGAACATCCTCGACGACAATAACAGCTTTTTTACGTTGAACCGTATGAACAATAAAACGATGCTCATATTCGCCAGGGCAACCTTGAATCGTGCATTTCATGGTCTATTCCTTTCCATCAAAGATTTCCATTTAGGAACCTTGGGCTCGTAAACTGTTATTATCACAAGCAAGGGCTGATGAGTGACCCCAGGGCGCGTTGCGGCCATGCTACCGTCAGGGTATAACCTTGTCAATCGCAGCCACCAGTTCATGGGGCAACATGGGTTTTGAAATATAGTTGTTCATGCCGGCTTGAATGCATGCTTCTTCATCAATTTTCATGGCACTGGCTGTCATGGCAATAATCGGAACGGCGTGGTTGCGTACCGGCGAAGCTTGATTTCTTATTTGCTTGGTAATTTCCAGCCCATCCATTTCTGGAATATGGACATCCATCAAGACCAAATCAAAATCGTTTTCCGATAATTTCCGCAAGGCTTCTTTCCCCGTGGTGGCGGTGGCCATCTGATGCCCAAGTTCTTCCAATAATAACTGGGCCAGTAATTGGCTGCCGGCATCATCCTCAACAATCAGGACGCGCAGTTGGCGACGCCGGACAGGCGCTGCCGCTCGTATCGCATTATCCTGGAACGTACCCGCCACCCTCTGGCGCAGGAATCGAACGGTAAAATGAAAGGTGCTGCCTTTACCCACCTTGCTCTCACACCATATGTTGCCACCCATTATCTCCACCAGCCGCTTGGCAATGGCCAGACCGAGTCCCGTGCCGCCGTATTTGGGAATCAAATTATTATCCCGGATAAAAGACTCGAAAATCACCTTCTGTCGATCCGCGGGTATCCCAATACCGTTATCTTGAACCCGAAAATGGAGCGGGAAACAATCATCCGATCCTGGATAGCTCCCGTCACGCTCAACCTTTATGATGATCTCACCTTGTTCCGTGAACTTGACGGCGTTACCCACCAGATTAACCAGGACCTGCCGCAGTCGCTGTTGATCTCCATAGATGACCTCCGGAAATTCGCGGGAGATATCCATGCTAAGACGCAGTCCTTTTTTTGCCGTATCCAATGAAAACATCCCGACAATATCGTTCAGCGTTTGCGCAATACTGAATTGGACCGGTTTTAATTCAAGCCGGTCTGCCTCGATCATGGAAAGATCCAGGATGTCACTAATCAGCACCAGTAAATCTTTACTGCGGGCTTGGACGATTTCCAGATACTGACGCTGTTCGGCGGTCAGCCCGGACCTGAGCACCAAATCGGTGAAGCCCATGATGGCGTTCATGGGTGTCCGGATCTCATGGCTCATGTTCGCCAGGAAAAAGCTTTTGGCCCGGTTGGCAGCGTCGGCAACATCCTTGGCTTTTTGCAGTTCCTCCTCGACCCGCTTGCGGTTGACCAGATGGCCCACGGTGGAAGCATAGAGCTTTAATATCTCCCCCTCGTTTGCCTGCAGGGAACGGTGCGGTTCCAGCAGATTATCCATGCAGATACAACCGACCACCTTGGCGCCATCCCACAAGGCGGCAATAACGTGAATGCCACGCCCCACTACCTCCCCCGTGTTGTTCCTGAGCGGGCAGTCCATGTCGATCAACAAGGATTTTCGATGATTGAGCACTTGCCCCATGGGCGAATGGGCGGATACGTTCAACGACTTTCCGCGTTCATCGCGGATTTGCCCTTGTTCATCCACACCAAAGGAACCGGTCACCACCATTGAATGCGCCACGCGAAACCAGAGCCCAATCCGTTGATAGCCCAGGAGTTGCCGTCCCCGTACAACAGCCAACCGGCACAATTCATCAAGGGAACCGGCCAGAGACAACTCATTGCCCACTTGATGCAGGATCAATAATTTATTTCTCAGGTACTGCTCCGAGGATTCATCATTCCGAATGCTCCGGGGCGGCTGGCGATCACCGATTATTTCCGAACCATGCGAGGAGTCATTGCGGTTCATCGTATACTTTTCCTTCGCCATTGATCCATGAACTGTCCTTGAAAATCCCGCGGAAAACGCAGAAGGAGCACTTTGTCAGACTTTCAAATTAACAGTTCACGCGCTATCTCGGAATTTCTTTAGGCAAAACCATCCTGATCTTTCCATGCTCCCAAAATGCCAAAGGCAGATTACGCTGACGGCGCTTTTCAATGACCTGCGCCACAGCCTCTTTCATGGCCTTAAGTGCTTGATCGCAAAAAGTCCGTTGCATTTTATTCATCGGTGCTGATTTCATGACTTCTGCTCTTGAAACAAACTGGTATACAACTTCGGCTCCTCTCCACAATCTGTGGGTACAAAGTTCAGAAAGATGGCAGCCAAGAGTGACA
>JAUSPR010000115.1 GCA_030655715.1 Thermoplasmata archaeon | reverse complement strand
CTCGCCGAATTGTGGTGGAAAACCTTTCGCGGGCTTGTCGAATGTCGAGAACCTTCCTGCCTTGGCCAGCTCGATAAGGTACTCCCCGCCTTCGCCGATGCTCGTGGTCGTGGAAAGCCAATCAACAATGTCCTGGGGTGTGCGCATTTCCTTTTCGTAGGGAAATCCGAAGGTGACAAGATTGCACCCAAAGGCGAGCGCGACCGGGCCGGAGCGTGCCAGCACCCTGCGATGCGCCTCACGAAATTTATTGGGGTCATAGGTATTGTAAAGTCCGATTGTCATTCGTCCGGGCATGTTCACCGACATCACGAACGTTAAAATAGACTTTGCCCCATTTGGGATGTGATGACAGCGAAGATTATCGACGGCAAGGCCATCTCCCAGCAGGTGATGAAGGAACTGGTACCGAGAATAGCCAGCCTCAAGGAGAAGGAAATAATTCCCGGCCTTACCGTGGTCATACTCGGAGAAGATCCAGCCTCCATGTCCTATGTCAAGAGCAAGGGCAAGGCCTGTTTGGAACTGGGCATCCGCTCGGAGACAATAATGCTGCCTGATAATACCAGCCAGGAAGACCTGGTAAAACTCATTCATCGCCTTAATTCCGATAAAAAGGTTCATGGAATACTTGTCCAGCTCCCACTTCCGGAACATATCGAGGAAAAATTAATTTTGGAGGCAATATCTCCGGAGAAGGACGTGGACGGCTTTTCTCCTATCAACATGGGCCGCCTTATCGCAGGCCAGGATTGTTTTGCACCTGCAACGCCTTACGGTATCATGGAAATTCTTGCCAGGTCCGGAATAGACCCCGCAGGAATGCACGCAGTCATAATCGGGCGCAGCAATAATGTGGGCAAGCCAATGGCCGCACTCCTCATGCAGAAACGCCAGGGCGCGAATGCCACGGTTACCGTGTGCCATTCCCGCACCAAGGGCATAGAGGCCATAACCAGGCAGGCAGACATTCTTATCGCGGCCATCGGAAGCCCTGGTTATGTGACCGCGGACATGGTGAAGCCTGGCGTCGTCATAATCGACGTGGGCATCAATCGCGTGGAAGATCCGAATGCCAAAAGAGGTTACAAGCTGGTCGGCGACGTGGACTTCGAGGCAGTGAAAGAAATTGCCAGCGCTATTACCCCGGTTCCGGGCGGCGTTGGAAAGCTCACCATTGCCATGCTGATGCAGAACACTGTCAAGGCGGCGGAGAATATTACGGGTTAGTATCCGGGAATCGGGAATCCAGTTTAGTTATTGAAGCGTTGGGAATCGGTGACAGATACAATGGCTGTTCTTAGCAGCCATTCCGTACGATTCCCCATTCCCGATTCCACATTCTCCTCATAAAAAAAGTATTTTAAACCCCCGCGCGTATTACCATCGGGGTGAATCATGACTGAAGACCTGCGCTTGAAAGTTATGGCGAGCAGCATCGGCGGAAAAGGCATTGCCAAGCTGGACAGCGATAGCTTCAGAATCCTGAAGCTTTCTGACGGAACGCCCATCATTGTAACATATGGCACAAAATCCAGGGAACTGAGCGCCAAACAGGACAATATCTTTTCTGAATCAACAGCCAGGCTCATGAAGGATGACATGGAATACCTTCGAGTGGAAGAAGGCATGATGGTCACGGTCGCCATAAAGAACGGCTCCGTAAAAAAGAAGACCAAAGAGCCGGCAAAGAAAGCCAGGGGCAAAAAAAAGAGCAAAGCAAATGCCGCATCCCTTGATTCATTTTAATTAAGAAAATGAGCATTAATATATACATCTATCTAACATATTTATATACAATAATGTACATTCCACCATTAATACGGTGATGAGAGTGGAGAAGTATAGCAAGAATATCGTTCTTCTAGGCGATTCAGCGGTTGGGAAGACCAGCCTTATTCAAAAATATGTTATTGACAAGTTTGATGACAAATATATTTCCACGATTGGCAAGAAAGCCACAAAAAAAGAGCTGATTCTGAACAGGCCAGAAGGTGAAGTTCAGATGAATCTCATGATATGGGACATTATTGGCCAGAAGGGATATCGTTATTCTCAGGCCACTTCATTCTACAATGCCAAGGGCGCGATAATGGTATCCGACTTGACAAGGAAGGATACGCTCGATAGCATTATGAGCTACTGGATTCCCCTGGTACTCAGGGTGCTTGGTCCGATTCCCATAGTTTTTCTGGGAAACAAGGCAGACCTAGAAAGTGAAAAGATGTATGGCCTGGCCGACATTGAAAAAGTTGCAGAAAGCTGTGAAGCCTTTGGCTACGGAAGAAACGCCTACCTTTCCAGTGCCAAAACAGGCGAGAACATTGATGTGGCTTTCCAGACGCTTGGAGAAATTCTCCTGGAAAAATATGTGCCAATCAAGTTGGGCAGTGTCCTGCGGTTGATGGACAAGGACGAGGTAAGCTCGGTGAAGGATGCATTAGACCACATCATGGCGGATTTCGCGGACCAGTTTGGAAAGATGGAGTATGCTACACCGTTTTTGCAGCATCAGTTGAAAATTTCCAAAGTTAATCTGAGTGCACCCACACGAAAATCAGTGGAATTGTTCATTGACAATCTGGCCAAAGCCGAAGGTCTCTATAAGGAAGCCTTCAGGTCAGATGAGAATCGCAGGAATAGGCATACAATACTCAGGCATGCAAAAGAGGATTAGACTTTCTTTCCCGGCGTTATGCTCTTCAGGCCCTCATCGTCCCACTCGAAATTTAGTCTCTTCCTGCCTTTGTATACCTTTTTCCCGAGCAGGTAGCCGAGCAGCATTGGCATCGCAACAGACGCTTCCATATTCACTGTGCGATGTGTGGCTCCAACATGCACTTTTCCCCAGCTCTGCGCTTCCTCGAGTGTCGAGCCGGAAAGCCCGCCCCAGTGCGGCGCGTCCGTCGTCACCTGAATGGCATAGGAATGGCCGTCAATCTCTCTGTCGAAGGTGTAATTCGCCATTACAACAGCGTCATTAATCCAGTTCTTCGGGGTTCCGCCGCCGATGTATATGGCCGCGGTCTTCTTGGACAATGCGACAATTTTCAGCACTTCATAATTATCCTTGATGGAATCCAGCGTGACTCTTTCCTTGTCCAGATTGTCCTTGTAATAGACTGTGAGGCCTATTCCGATTGAGGAATCATTCAGTGCCGGCGAGAATATCGGAACACCATACTTCCTGGCATTGAATAAAATGGAGTTCTCATCATCGATAATACTGCCCAGGAAATCCATTATCTGGCGGCTGGAATAAAGTCCGGGTTTGAGCTTTTTCTGAAGCATCTTTCCTATGTATTTATCGGTCTTTTCGAAAAGTGCCTCGTCTACATAGGTATCGTATATTCTATCTATCTTGAAGTCGTGTAAGACGCTATCATCCGCATTCGGAGTGCCGACATAATGCTGGCCGCCCATTGCCTGGTAGAAATCCTGATACATCACTGCGCCGGTGCTGGCTATTGCGTCCACAAGTCCGTACTTGATCATGTCGCGGATTACCTTGCGCTGGCCTGCGGCAATCAACGGTCCTGACAGCCCCAGGATTATGGTTGGCCGCTCCTTATCTAGGAGCATTTTCTCCCATACGCTCGCGCATATGCCAAG
>JAUSPR010000112.1 GCA_030655715.1 Thermoplasmata archaeon | reverse complement strand
CGCTTGCAACTACAAACGTTGAATCCAGGAAATGCGAGACTTTCTTGACCGCGCCTGCTGTTCCGGCAGGTTCGGCCTCGAACGAGTACAGGATTGAAGAACCGTAGCTGGCGCAGTCACCTATTCTCTTGATAAGCGTGTCCGAGAGATAGCCAGTTGTAATAATGTGTTGGTCAAAACCACCCTTGACGAGCGACCTCATCACATAATCGATGCATGGTCTTCCAGCCACGGGAATCAGGGGCTTCGGGCGATGCTCGGTCAAGGGGCGCAAGCGCTTGCCCACACCTCCTGCCAGAATAACGGCCCTTTTCAAAGGCTCACCTTATCTCGAATTTGCCCTTCTTGAGAAGTGTCTCGAGCGCGTCATCAGCCGCTGCTTCCAGCTTCTTCTCGTCGCTTAATGCCATTTTCACTGCCTTGTTCTGCTGGGTTATGAGCTGTCTGGACTCGCGGATTTCGTCCCTCTTGACGTTCCGCATGGCCATGAGCTTTTCCCGCATTTCGGCGCCTTTCTCGTGGTATGAGTTTGCTCTTTCCTTGATTTTGATATACAATTCATGATTCTTATTGGCTTCAGAGATAAGGTGGTTGATGGACTTGCTCATGAGCGTTAATCTGTCATGAACCTCCTGGGATTGCTTGGAGAATTTAACGACCATCTCATGCTCATCGTCAGCCATCTTGAATAAAAGTGAGATTTTTTCATCCACATCCTTAACTTCGGAGAGTATGGCATCCTGTTCGCCCATTACGGCTTCAAGCCTCTTCATCTCATTGTACTGTTTCTTCAAGTTTTTCAGGAGCTCGTTCTCTTCCTCAATTGTTAAGACTGTCGTTTCCTGCTTGAGCTCTATCATCTTGACCTCGGACCTAATGGCCTCGACATCCCTGTTCACATCCTTGTGAACTCCCTTTCTCTTGCCTTTCTTGAACTCGATAAGTGATTTGGCTTTGTTCTGGTAGCCGTTTCGGACTTTCTGATGCTTGCGCATCTGCTTGACAAAGGCATCCCTGTCCTCTCTCAGGTCTCTGACATCCTCTATAATATCACGCCTTTCATTGTTAAGGCTATCTCTGGCATCAACAAATTCTCTGGCCTGGTCGTTCAATTCGTTCCTTTTATCTATGATGCCGCGGTAGCGGATTTCGGCGTTTTCCTCTTCGGTTACCTTTTTCTTCTGCATTCAAAAGCCTCTAGCAAGGGGATGGGCATAACAGGGTTGTATAAATATAATTTTCGCTGGGTATTGGGAAGTTTATCTTGGATATAAACATGCTTATCAGTTAGTACATCCTAAACAACCATTATTAAATACATTGTTGCTTATCATAATTCCGCATGATTGAATCGGTAATCTCCCTTGAACCACCTGGAGCCTGGATATCCTCGCTTTTGAAGGAATTTGACGTGGAAATAAAGATACTCAATACACTACCCTATGGCAAGAGCGGCGTTCAGGACCTTATCGAACTGAAGCTCAACGGCCAGGACGTGGAAACAGTTAAAACCTACCTGGAGGGAATCAAGGACATAGAACTGGTTGAATTGGAACTTCTGGAATCCGACAAGGCCATCGGTGTGGTGAAATGTTCAGAATGCTTCGGATGCAGGGAATTGCTCTCTGCGGAATGCTTCCTGGTATCGGCCCGTTCAATGGCAGACGGCAGGTTAGAATATACCATTATATCGAGCCAGAACGCGTGCCTCAGAAAACTGATGGCAAAGCTGGAAGCGGCAAAGGCCTCGCCCAAACTCGTCAAGATGAAGAAACTCTCCAAGGAGGAGATGCTCACAGACAATCAGGAAAAGATTGTCAAGATGGCTTACCAGCGTGGTTATTATGATTTCCCAAAATGCATTGGCGTGAAGGACCTGGCCAAGATTTTCAGCATATCCCCGGCGACATTATCTGAGATTTTGAGGCGCGGCCAGAAGAAAATTATTGAGAGTTATTTTGAAAGTCGATAACTTTCAAAATTTTTATATCCAATCTGCGCCAACAATCTATTTTGAGAGTCGGTAAACTACCAGCAAGCTGGAAGTTCCCCCGTGTCGGTTGCATACCTGATTTATCGAAGCTATGGGCTTCGATTTTTTATAATGTTAAATTCACGGTATGCAACGGTCTACCACGCGTGATTAAATTCATGAGAATTTTGATTAACCCCCCGCCTAAATGACATTTATGACCGTTAATTTTATATGGTATGTTGTATATATACTGGCATGACATCATTATCTGAATTCGCATTTCGTGAAGAGTACAAGCGAGTGAAACGGTTGGGCGACAAGTTATCAGAGATTGATTCTGTGATTGATTGGGAGAAGTTCAGGCCGATAGTTGCAGGTATGTACGATAACAAAAGCGAGAAAGGCGGCCACCCGAACACCGATGAGATTGTGATGATCAAGTCGATGATTTTGCAGGAATGGAACGGCCTTTCTGACCCTGAACTTGAGAGGCAGGTAACTGACAGAATTTCTTTCCGTAAGTTTCTGGGATTTCCGAAAACAGTCCCAGATTACTCAACAGTCTGGTACTTCAGAGAACGGCTGAAGGAGACTGGCAAGGACAAAGAAATATGGCGGAAACTTCAGCGACAACTTGACGAGAAGGGTCTAAAAGTCAAGAAAGGAACTCTCCAGGATGCAACATTTATCACTGCGGACCCTGGCCATGCAAAGGCAGATACGCCACGGGGCGATGATGCAAAGACCAGGAGAAGTAAAGACGGTACCTGGGTGAAGAAAGGCGATAAATCGCATTTTGGTTATAAACTTCACACGAAGATGGACACAGATTATCAACTTATTCGAGAGCAGGAAACCACAACTGCATCTTTGCATGACAGCCAGGTGGACCTGTCTGAACCCGGAGAGGTGAATTACCGTGACAGGGGTTATTCAGGTGCAAAATCAAAGGGTTATGATGCCGCAATGAAGAAGGGTGCCAGAGGTCATCCCATAGGCATCCGTGATAAGCTGCGCAACAAGCGAATAAGCAGGAAACGCGCACCTGTTGAACGGCCTTATGCCGTGATAAAGAACGTGTTTGGTTCCGGTCACGTCAGGGTAACAACTGTTCCCAGAGTTGGTGTCAAGATGATGTTTGCCTCGTTCTGTTTCAATCTATTCCAGTTACGCACTCTCAAAAAGCAGGGGGTGCTTAGCGGTAGCTAGGCTAAAATGCAAAAAATAGTGGAAAAATCAAGGGTATATGGGTCATAAATACCCTAAAAGGAGTGGAAAAATGCGGA
>JAUSPR010000103.1 GCA_030655715.1 Thermoplasmata archaeon | reverse complement strand
TCGATTGCAATACCTTTCGTTTTGTACTTTAAAACCCAATCGGGAAGTTTTTGTGTCATATTACCAAGGTCGGTAATATGTTTCAAGTATATAAAATCTTTGATGAATTCATGCTGGCTAACAGAAAATCATAAAAATTAGATGCTTTTGTGTGACATATTACCAATCATTTGGGACTTTAGGGTGTCCAAATGCCGAGAGTGCTCAACCCTGCGGGGCTGAGGCGAGTGCTCCCCTAGGAAAAGCATGGTGTATCCATTAACTACCAGCCACTTTAGGGGCTGGTAGTTTACTTAATGATTATTGTCATGCCATCGTCGAATGCTTTTTTCCGGCATCCAATTTTATATGGCATCCAATTTTATCTCCATCCAAAGTCTGCGGACATTTGGAACGAGGGGGGTGTTTTGGGATTTGGAACTACGAGTAGCAAGAGGACATTTGGTTTTAGTCGGCATTGGAACATTTGTTCCAAACGTTTTTGTTCGGAATTTGGAAAAGGTGAAGTCGCATTCAACTTTCGAAAATCATTTTGGATTTTCTCCGTATTGCGCAATCTTTACCGCGGCTTCCTCGTGATACCCTCGGATGCAATGTGACGTGCTCGATTCATCCACAATTTCAAAATAATTGAAATTTGCCGCCACCAGTTCAATAATCCTGTCCCTGAACTCCTTTGCTCCATCTCCGATTCTCAGAATCGACTGGCTGTAAGAATAATCCGACAAAATGCCGAAAATTATATCTGCCGCTTGTTCCAGAGTGTGGGCCTGCCTTGTTTCGATTATCTGGCCGTCCAAAATTGCCGCGATTCCCGGCTCCGGTCCCGGGTCCACGCCCACAATCAAGACATGTTTGTCTCCAAGCCCTTTCATGGCCTGCAATGCCTGCCTGATGGCGTTCTCCATGTCTGCCACGGCAATCTTTGGAGTGAAAATTATCTCATCCAGTTCTTCCGGAGATGTGAGTATGACACCGATGTCCGGTGGAATAGGAATATTGAAATCAAGAATTCTGAATTTGTGATTCCTGGCCTTGAGAAATTTGCAGAGGTCGTAATACAATCTGACATTGCTGGTAAGAATTCCAATGACATTCCTTTCAATGCTTTCCAAAAAATCCCTCAGATGAACATGGAGATATCATAACCGCAGACAATGCATGCAGTCAATTCCGAATCCTCTATTATTGAACCGCAAAGTTCGCATCTCTTCCGGTCGTCCGCCCATTCATCCTCTTCTTCTGGAACGAAAAGGCCCTTGATGATATCGCTAGCCCCGGCCCATTCGTCCATGTCTCCGGTCCAGTTATGGCATTGCTGCCAGAATTTTTCTTGGACAATGTCAACGGTGCGTTCGCACTTGCTCTGGATTTTGACATCGGCCTTTCCCTCATAGATGACAGCCAGGTAGATGTGGTCTCCAAGTTCGATCAATAGGTTCCGGTCTTCAAATTCCAGGCGTTTCAGGGACCACTGGCCCGCACCGAACGTATCCTTGACAAAGCTCTGGATTGCAGTGAGCATGCCCGCGACAATATCGAAGTCCTGATTGTCTTCGCCTTTGTAATTGGCATAGCAGATAAGGCATCCGCTCTTGTGTACCAGGAACGCTTCCTTTATCTCTGGAGAATTATCATCCGCGTCCATCCTTTACCGCCTTGACCGGAGAGTGTAATGAATCTTGGCATATATCTTTTATGTTTCTTATCAGTTTCCAAAGTCTTTCGGACATTTGGAACGGGGGAATCTGTTGGACGGTTGGCTGGTGCGTGTGAAGTGTTGCATTCTATACACAACGCGAAGGTTGAAAGAAACGCTTCCTTGCTAGAGCTAGCCAATGTATTTCACCTGGCTTTCACCAGCCAGGCGAGTGCCTGACCTCCCGGCGAGTATTTTTCTTTATACCTCGCTCCGCTGGCTCACCCTCCAAAGAAAAATATTCAGCAAACAATAAAATCGGGTTCACCTGCTCGCTCGGTAGGTGCAAGAGCGTGAATCTACCCACTAGACACGTTCCAAATGTCCATCAGGACTTTGGATGCCGAATAATACAGACCGGGTTTCCCAGGATATAGCTAACAGGGGTCACTCGCTAGGACAACAATAACAAGACCCCGCCCTAATAAAATGCTTGTAAAATGCCAGGCGGGGCACGTTGCAATAAAATGCCTTTGTTGCAGTTTTAAAATAGTCTATCTTTTTTTCTTGCCGAACTTCTTGCCAGTTTGGGTCGTGGACTTTTTCCCGCTGGCTTCGCCAAATTCCTTCAATAAACGCTTCTGGTCAGCATTCAACTTTTCCGGTACTGCGAGATTTACCTTGACATGCAGGTCCCCGCTTCCTTTGCCCCCTAAAACAGGCATGCCCTTTCCCCGTAACCGGAAAATTGTGCCGGGCTGAGTGCCTGGGGGAATGTTCATTGTTGCCTTGCTGTCAATGGTATTCAAAGTTATTTCATCCCCGAGAGCTGCCTGGACAAAGTCAATGTCAATCTCTGTGAGCATGTGCGGCCCTTCTCTCTGGAAAACCGGGTCCTCCTTAACATGGATTACCACGTACAAGTCCCCTGATGGGCCGCCGCGTGTGCCTGCCTCGCCTTCGCTGCGTAGCCTCAACCGGGTGCCATTGTCCGCGCCAATAGGGATGGTTACCTCGATATGGCTTGTCTTTCTCACTGAGCCTTTGCCCGCACATTTTCCGCAGGGTTTTTCGATGAGCTGGCCAGCGCCCTGGCATGTCGGGCATGCACCTATGGAAATGTACTGGCTGTAACCCTGCCTCTGAATGTTTTTCACCTGGCCTGAACCATGGCAGGTCTGACAGGTCTTCGCGCTGGAGTCCTTGGCTGCGCCAGTGCCATTGCATTCCTTGCATCTCACGGAATGCGGAATGTTCAGGGTCTTGGTGAGGCCCTTTACAGCCTCTTTTAAAGTAATTTGAATGTCATATCTCAGGTCGGAGCCCCTTGCTGGCCCGGTGGATCGCTGGCCGCGCCTTCCCCCGAAAAAAGTATCAAATATCGAGCCTCCGAAGAAGTCGCCGAAGATGTCGCTTACGTCCGCCTGATGTGTGAAGTCCTGCCACTGGAAGCCGTCACCGCCGAATGCGCCATTCATTCCTGCATGGCCGAACTGGTCATATTTCTGGCGTTTCTTGGGGTCTGCCAGAACTTCGTAGGCTTCGCTGAGTTCCTTGAATTTCTCCTCGGCGGCTGCCTTGTCGTTGGGATTCGTGTCCGGATGATGCTGTTTGGCCAGTTTCCTGTATGCCTTTTTTATTTCATCCTGGCTGGCGCTCTTCTCAACGCCCAGAACCTCGTAGTAGTCTCGTTTGTCTGCCATCCATTTTCTCCGGTAATGCCCTTTTGCAGTTTCATCCTGGCTTGGGTCAGTGATTCATGACCCCCCCGCCCTTCGGACGAGGCTCCCCAAAACAGGGCTCAGATATGCCTTTTACCTGCAGTCTGCCTTGTCACCTGAACGGATTTAAATACAAGTACCCCGGGTTTACACCCGGGGCATGTTGATATTATTATGTTCCTGTGACAGAGTGTTGTGAGCTATTAATCTTCTTTGACCTCTTTGTAGTCGGCATCCACGAAGTCGCCCTCTGCGCCTTCGGGCGGAGGTTGCTGTTGCCCGTCCTGGGCCTGTTGTTGGGCCTGTTGCTCAGCCGCGACCTGCTGATATAGTGCGGTAGTGACCTCATGAAGTGCCTTGCTCAGATTCTCAAGTTCTGCTTTAACCTTTTGTACGTCGTCGTCCCTGATGGCGTTCTTGAGATCTTCAAGCGATTTGTCGATGCGGTCCTTCTGCTCCGGGGTGGCTTTTTCGCCGATCTCCTTCATGGTGCGCTCTGTCGAGTATATCATGCTGTCGGCCTGGTTCATGGTCTCGATCTTGTCGCGCTTCTTGGCATCCTCATCGGCGTACTTCTGGCTGTCACTGATCTTTGCCTCTATCTCTTCCTGGGACAGATTGCTGGTAGCTGTGATTGTTATCTTCTGCTCCTTGCCTGTGCCCAGGTCCTTGGCGACCACATTGACTATGCCGTTGGCGTCAATGTCAAATGTAACTTCAATCTGTGGAATACCTCTCGGCGCAGGCGGTATTCCCACAAGATGGAACCTGCCCAGGCTGATATTGTCCGCAGCCATCGTTCTCTCGCCCTGCGATACATGAATCTCGACGGACGTTTGATTGTCTGCGGCGGTCGAGAATATCTGGCTCTTTCTGGTTGGAATGGTAGTGTTCCTTGTGATAAGTGGGGTTGAAATGCCTCCAAGGGTCTCTACACCCATGGTCAGCGGTGTAACGTCCAGCAGAACTATTTCCTTGATTTCACCGGTTAGCACACCGCCCTGAATTGCCGCGCCTATTGCAACGCATTCGTCCGGGTTCACATTCTTGTAAGGCTCCTTTCCGAACAGCTCCGCGACCAGCTCTAAAACGGCTGGCATCCTCGTGGAACCGCCCACCAGAATAATTTTGTCAATATCCGCTGGCTTGAGTGCTACCGGCTTGGCATCCCTCATTGCCCTCTTTACCGGTTCCCTGGTGCGCTCCAATAATTTGTGAGTCAGCTCCTGGAACTTGGCCCTTGTGACCTTGATGTCCATGTGCTTTGGACCGGTGTTGTCTGCGGTTATGTATGGCAGGTTCACTGTGACCTGCTGCAATCCCGATAGCTCGATTTTGGCCTTCTCTGCGGCCTCCCTGAGCCTCTGCAATGCTGTTACGTCCTTCTTCAGGTCAACGCCCTCGCGCTTCTTGAACTCTGTTACCAGGTAATCCACGAGTGCCTGGTCCCAGTCATCGCCGCCAAG
>JAUSPR010000013.1 GCA_030655715.1 Thermoplasmata archaeon | reverse complement strand
ACTTTTTCTTCAAGAATTTTCACGCACTGGCCCTCTTCTTGGGTTTCGACGGTAACTCTGATGATGGGCTCGGTTCCGGAGGCCCTGATGAGCACCCAATGGTCATCTCCAACTGTTTTGATGCCATCTAATTCTATAACTGGCCCTTCTGTTTCTTTTCTAATCTCCTCAAAAAGTTGTTCCTTGATTTCTGGTGAAATTCTTATTTTCTCGCTCCGGATGCAGTATTTTGGTAATTTCAATACCAGTGCCGAAAGTGGCCCATGAGATGCAGCGATGTTTATCATTCTGGCCGCTGCCATCATGCCGTCACGGCACAGTTGATGCTCGGGAAATATTATTCCTCCATTGCCTTCTCCTCCAAGTATCGCATTGATTTCCATCATGCGCCTGGCAATCAATGGTGAGCCTACGGCTGTATACTCGATTTTTCCACCATTTTCTTTTACTGAATCCTCTACCATTCTGGATGTATTGATGGGCACGACAATAGTTCCGCTACCGGAGCGTTTGAGTGCGTCTAACGCGAATAATGCCAGGCTCTGGTCGCCTGAAATATAATTGCCTTTCTCATCCACGAAGGTCGCCCTGTCCGCGTCTCCGTCATGGGCGATGCCAAGGTCAGCACCATGTTCTCTGACTGCTGCCATAAGCATTCCCACATTTTCCTCGACCGGTTCTGGCATACGACCTGGAAACTGACCGTCGGGTTGTGAGTTCAATGTGAAAACCTTGCAGCCAGCACTGGTGAGAATATCAGGTGTGATATCACATGCAGCTCCGTTTGCGCAGTCAACCACAACTTGCACATTTTTGCATCCGGGTTCGAGATATGATTTTATGGAATTTTTATAGGTGGACTGGATCATGGTTTCTGATTGGCATTTTCCAACTTTATTCCAGTCCACAGTTGCCAGTTCACCTGCATATAGTCTCTCGACTTGTTCCTCCTGGGCTCTTGAGAGCTCAGTTCCATCGGAAGCAAAAAATTTTAAGCCATTGAATTCCGGGGGATTGTGTGATGCTGTGACCATCAAACCGCCATCAAGTTTCATTCTCTTCACGGCAAACTGGACAAGCGGTGTTGGGACCATGCCAAGGTCAGTGACATTTATTCCTGTTGAAATCAGGCCAGATACAACTGCATTGAAAACCATCGGGCTCGATGTTCTTGGGTCCATACCGTTGGCTATTTTTTTTGATGGTCCATAAAAATTTCCAGCAGTAATACCGAGTCGGACTGCAAAGTCCGGGGTTCGCTTACCGATAATCCATCTGATACCATTCGTCCCGAATAGTCGCGTCATTTCAAACGCCATCCGATTACTTGGGTATGATGGTTACAATATTGTTGCCACGAAGAACAACGGTTCCGATGCGCTTGACCTGTTCGTCTTTGGTTTCTTCCGTATCCTCGAGTATCATATTCATGTACTCATCGAATCCAGTCAGCTTACCCTCTAGGGTTCTACCGTCTTTCAGTGTTAACATGACATTTTTGTTTACGTGTCTTTCCAGTATATTTAATGGCATTGCCAAGGGCACTCCCCCTGCGTCTATTAAAGCCATAATAGACTACTTTCATTTAAAACTTACTGTACTTATGTTGTGCGTGCTCAATTCTATGGATATTTATGGAATAAAGCTCATGATTGCACATTTCTATTTCTTTATCAAAGTAGGTCCTTTTGAAATTTGGAAGTACACATCTGAAAAAAGGGAATTGAATCGCAAAAAACAATATATTTAAATACTATACAAGAGGCCGTACAAATGAGTTTATATACTTATCCCGACATTATTTCCATTGATGACTAGAAGATATAGGATTAATGAATATAGTAAAATTCGGTACATATCTTTAATGGCAATATTTCTAGCTATTTTTGTTCTTGCTATGCACAGTTCTATAGTGGCAAGCAACACTCAAGGCGCCCACCTTTATGCTCCTACCAAAGATGTATCTTCTCAGAAGAATCTGGACATTGTCATCACTTATGAAAATCTTCATGTTAAATCTGGAGGTACTCTAACCTTCTTTGTCAAAGTCACAGAACAAGGGTATCCAGTAAATGGTTCTACTATAATTTTCACGGCAGATTCTCCTGATTTCTGCACCTTCGAATATGAAAATTCAGGCCTAACCGATGCAGATGGCATGGCAGTTGTTCAGATGGTTGCCTATTCAGAAAAAGGCACAATTTTGAATATCACGGCGAAGGCCTATCTGGAAGATTATATGCCCGGGTATTACGAAATCAACGAAATTACCATCGAACCTCCGGTTGTTATAATTAATAATGAGAATATATCTTATATAAGTATAACAGGATTGATTGCGTTAACTTTAATCGGACTTACAGAATCCGGTAAATATGGATTGCTTAAGACTTTCTTCCTCCCATTATATTCCCGAATAAAGAAAGACGATCTTCTAGACCACTTCGTTCGGGGACAGATTTATGGGTATATCATGTCCCACCCTGGTGAACATTATAACCGCATAAAAAACAAACTGAAAGTGACAAACGGGACGCTTTCCCATCATCTGAGGGCTCTGGAGTTCCAAGGGTACATAAAATCTCAGAGGGACGGAACTTATAAGAGATTTTATCCAACGGGCATGAAAATACAAAGGACTAAGGGAATACAGCTCAGTGACCTTCAGATTGGTATTGTCGATGCCATCAGACAGTCTCCCGGTATTTCACAGAAAGAGATTGCGCACAGAGAGGGGATTTCCCAGCAATCTGTGAGTTACAACCTTACTCTTCTCCAACGTATGGGAATACTTGATAACTCTAGGGAAGGAGTTAGAAAGAAATATTATATCTCGACCGAAGCATGATGTTCATAAATATTGTCTGGCACTACCATATAAAGTTGAATGCTAGGCCATTTATGCCTCGCCATGCAATGTGTATGGTTCACATTTATAAACTTCCAGCCACGCAACATTTTTTACTGCACAAATGCCGAGAACGCTCAGTCCTTCAGGGCTGAGATGAATCGGCATAAGCAGTCGTCGATACACCGTTGCATACCGTGAATACACCAGCATCGAAAATCGAAGCTATTCTGCTTCGATAATTTAGTGATAATGGTCAAGAAAGCATCAGGCCTGAGCGCCTGAAGTGAATTGACCAATTACACGAATGTGGGCAAAAAAAACTGCCATGCACCGTGCAATTAATTGCATAATAAATCAAAGTCATTTGGCTTTGATATTCAGGTGCGTGGCCTACACATGTAAATTTCCAGCCCTGGCAACAAACACCAGCCACTTTAAGGGCTGATAATTTACGTATGCAACTGCCATATGGTAAACTTCCAGCCCCGGCAATAAACGCCAGCCACTTTAGGGGCTGGTAATTTACAAACCTCTGTACCGGCTGTGGGACAGAATAATCGTATCAGTCCTTTACGATGACCACGTAGGCCCGCCAGCCTC
The DNA here is from genome assembly GCA_030655715.1 of Thermoplasmata archaeon. Taxonomy (GTDB): domain Archaea; phylum Thermoplasmatota; class Thermoplasmata; order SG8-5; family SG8-5; genus UBA147. Next base: position 539 of record JAUSPR010000013.1, on the reverse strand, counting down.
TATATTTTTTTGGCACATCTAACTTCGCTGAGTTGCCAAAAGGCGTAATCTTTTTTTCATAGACCAGTTCGACTTCTTCTTTGAGAATGAAATCGTTGTTCTTTTTTTCAATATAGCGCATGCAGGGGATATCCATAGATATACTTATATACCTTTCGGTCTATATCCCCGCTGTGAAAATAACAACGAAAGAAGTCAGGTCGGTTGTCGAAATCCTTGATAACATCATTGTCGAATACAAAAAGGAAAGACCGGAAATAAAAAGAGACTGGCGGACCTATGAACAGCGACTGTCCAGGAGGATCAGGTGTGCAATCAGAAACCTCGAACCTCTGATTGACGAAGCCATATCTGAGATCCAAATAGTCAAGGATGAAACGAGAGGCAGTAAACCCATGCTCACACTGAAACAGAAGGTCGAGCTTTTACTTCTGAAACACCTGGTCGAGAAGAGCAATCGTGAAATGTCGGATATGCTCGTAGCGTTCAGTCTTCTTGCCGATATAGATGTGAGTTACAAAACTGTTGAAAGATTGTAC
>JAUSPR010000091.1 GCA_030655715.1 Thermoplasmata archaeon | reverse complement strand
CGTCATCTATGATCTAATCAGCTCGTCTGCCATGTGTAGAAGGAGTAACGAGGTCGCCCTGAAAAGGGCGGCCTTTGCTGTTTTGTCGGTCTTTTCGTCATTCCCAACAATTTGCGACCTGAGATGCTTTTTCAGTGCGAGTTATCAGTTGGCCCAGCGTTCAATGTAGTCCTTTGCTTGCTCGATCGAGAGCTCGGTTGTTGATGGCCCGGTCCGAATGAAGAAATGCTCTTTATCGCCATCTTTTACAAATACAGGTTTCCTGGACCGGGAACAACGAATCAGCAAAATCCGAACGCCATTAAGATCCTCAAAATGGGCATGTATTGAAGTCATAACATTCAATCCCATTCGTTCCCTAACCAAACTTTCCAAATACATTATCATGCTCTCTTCGTCAGAAAAAAGATCTTCATCAACACCAAGCGAAGCTCCGTCGTCAGATACACCAACAATCATTGTTCCTCCGTTAGTATTCATAAACCCTGCAAGTGTCTTTAAAACAGCCGTTTCAATTCGCCTGTCCGGCTCTCCTGTGTGCAAATTTATCCTGAGAGTCGATCTTGATTCCACGGAATTTGGGTCACCCTCGTCGATTACAGAGGCAATATCTATAACATCATATGTCTCATCTACTCTTGCACCAGACGTCAATTTTTGATAGCCCTCACGGATTACACTCGCCATCAACTCACGACGGTTCTCTAGAAATTCCTGATATTCCATGCGCTCCCAGTTATCCGGGAGCGCATGGCAATGATACATATTTGTCAGGTCAAGTGCAGAAAAGCGCTCCTTCAATTCAGGAAGATATTCTACCGGAGCCGTATCAGCAATACGCATGTTGTCCGACCACTCTACATAAGCATAGTTTCCTATTTGGTTTGTCTCCCGTATGCCAGTAATTTGCAGTTTTTCGAGGTAACTCTTTGGGAATAGGTGATGCCGTTCAATTGCCGCACGATTGGCGTGCAGTGCCGGGTCCAGCAATTCGGCCATCTTTGCATGGGAGAACAGAACATGTGCGTCAAGTAGCACCAACGCAGCGTTGTAGGCAAAGAGTGATGGACTACGAGGCGATGAGGTGGCAAGATCATTGGGAAGCGCAACTCCCCAAAAATCATTGGTTAATGTAACGTTGCAAATATGCTGAAGTCGATGGATAAAATCTTCCGGGGATGTTGCTTCGCAAAGACGAGCCAAATCAAATTCCATTTTTGATTCCGGCGAGTTCGTGAAACGGCCGGTCACCGCAGACATAAAAAACCACTGAGCTATCGCTTTCCGCAATGTAAAAACGTCAACTCCAATTTCGGTTCGACCAATAAGATAAAGCATGTAGGAAAACAGCAAGTTGTTCTGAGAGCTGATCATCTTTCCGCTGCGGAAACCCGCCATGCGAATGCAACTAAGGAAATCGTGCCAATACTGGATATTCAGGGTGAGCGCCTGTGCCGTTTTGAGCTTTTCAAACTGTTCAACTCGCCGTTCATTACTGAACTGCTCGGTTTCCATGTCTTTGCCACGCAAAATAGAATAAACGTACCTCAGTCTGGCGCGCTTGAAAGCAACACCTACGCTTACTCGCAACAATTGATCCGGGGCAGGTTCGATGAAGTAGTTGAACGGGGATGCCTCTCCTTTGGTCGGTTTGCGAGCTTCGCGGCAAAAACGTTCCATTTCTGCTCGCCCTTCGTCCCAGAAGACAGACATTAGCGTCAGGATAAAATCGGCCTGGTTCAGAGGTGTCCCTTTGCTGTTGATTCGGACAAAGACATCAGAAACATCCTCTTCGGAAATAGTGGCCTCAAGTTCCAGGGCCGTGAATGGGAATGTCAACAAACCCAACAGCTTCGTTATTGCATTCTGGATTTTTTCTACATCTTCATCGCTGACTTCCCGAGACCCTTTCAATCCGTCGATATATGCATTGGCAATTTTGAAAATATTTTCGCCACCGCTCCATATGCGTGAGATATCCGGAATAAACGCCTTGTCACGCTGAATAGCCGCGTCGGCCACCTCAAACCGCCCATCCAATGGATTAAAGGCGATGCAAACGCGCTCGCTTTCGTAATTTTCACGGACAACCGAGATTCCTTTTACAACTGCATATAACGATGTGAGCCGTTGCTGACCGTCCACAATCACCAAACGTGGGGATTTTTGCTTGGTATCCGTTCCAATTGTGCGGTCACTATCAAGTCCGTTACGCCACAGTAACAAATAACCCACTGGGTAACCCCTATACATCGAATCGAACAGGTCTCGAACCTTTGCGTTCTTCCAGATAAAAGGGCGCTGGATATCCGGCAGCCCGATTTCTCCCAACTCGATCTTCTTGACCAGCGAACCAAGATCATAATCGACTTTAGCAAAAACTGTTTCACTCACACCAATACCTCCCCGTTCATAAGGCGCGGCAGGAGCAGGTCGCGTGCTTTTTTAAGTTGCAGAATGGATCGTTTCAGACAGCGTTCCTGTTGAATAATGTCATCGCCGATCTTTCCAAACTCTTTAACCAGAGCCTTTGGTGGAATAACAACGTTCATTTCGCGGAATACCCCTTTGCTTATCTCCGGATAGGTTGTTCCTTTTGCGTTACTTCTAATTTCATCGACCCGGCCCATTAAGTTGAAAAGCAAGTACATGCGAATACTATCATCGCAAGGAATAATATTGATGAAGCCCTGGTTCGTGCAGATTCTCCTATCCATTAACGCAAAGAAACCGACAGATGCTCTACTTGTCATCAAAATCGTCCCGGCAGGAACCATCTTTGCAGAGGATTCCCGTAGACCCTTCTCTGTGATCTTTCTCTCTGAGTCAAGCAAAGTCA
>JAUSPR010000087.1 GCA_030655715.1 Thermoplasmata archaeon | reverse complement strand
ATTGGGTTGAGTTCATGCCAAAAAAATTAACACTTACAGAGATGCAAGCTATTGCAAAATCAAGAGGCGGCGAATGTTTATCGAAAACTTATGTAAATTCCAATACAAAATTAAGATGGCGATGTAATGATGGACACGAATGGGGGGCAGCACCGGGTAATGTAAAACATGCTAACTGGTGCCCTTTTTGTGCAGGTATTGTGAGATTAACAATAGGAGATATGAAAAAGCTTGCAAAAGATAGAGGTGGAAAATGTTTATCAACTGAGTATGTTAATGCACTTACAAAGCTGAGATGGAGATGTAAAAATGGGCACGAGTGGGAAGCAAGGCCAAATAATATAAAATATGGTCGTTGGTGTCCTATTTGTGGTAATGCCAAGAAAGGTAGGTACCCTAAACCGAGTAGCAACGAGATGCAAAAGATTGCGAAATCTAGGGGTGGAAAATGTTAATCGAAGAAGTATGTGAATGCTCGAACTAAATTGAAATGGAGATGCAAAGAAGGGCATGAATGGGAAGCTACTCCATTAAATGTAAAACATAACGGTAATTGGTGTCCGATTTGTGCTAGGAAAACATGAGTGAAAAAAGGCTAAATGTTTTGATAATAAAAGCTCAAGCGCTCCGAGCTGGTAGGGGACGGCCAGAGAGGAGCGCAACGGTTAGGGGAGGGTGAAGGCAAGAGTGTTTTATCAGCAAGACCGCCAAACACGAATCACGATTAATGGAGGGGCGGGGTATCTGCCGCAAACGTAATAAGTACCGTTTGCGATTCACTTAGGGGCTGAGCGTTTCCCCAAAGAGGTTGGAGGAAGGAAATAACACTAATTGTTGTTAGCATAGTTATTTAAAAAAGGAGCTTTTATGGGTTCAGTATAGGGAGGTATAATATGGGAAAATATAATCCAATTGGAGAATATCTAAAGAAAAGCAACAAAAAGACGGAACATTTGACTTATAAGAAGATTGAGGAAATACTGGGATTCAAATTGCCCAAATCGTTTTATGGTCATCGAGCAAACTGGGCAAACATTAATCGCCCACCAGGGAACGCCTGGATAGATGCAGGTTGGCAGGTCGGAGGCGTAAAGCTTGGAAAATCAATAACTTTTAAACAAGTCGCGGATAAAACACCCAAGAAGAAAGCCACACCAGTTTCTCCTGTCAAGAAAGAAAGTGTTAAAGTCAAAAAGACAAGACAGAAGAAGGCTCTCAATGAACCCTCAATACCAAAGCAGAAACCAGTAGTAAAAGCAGAACCCATTAGTGAATATATACCAAAACTCATCAAGGATTTACACGAACTGAGACTATATGGTATAATCACAGAAAACGAATTCAAAGAAAAAAAGAGCGAATTATTGAAAAGAGTATGATTGTCTCTTTTTAAGTCTGGCGTGTCGAGCAGAAGGGGGATGGCTTCAGCGGAGACACGCAACGGTGTGGGGAGGATGAAGGCAAGAACCTCCAGCCGATATACAGTAACGCGAGTTCCCCTCAGCGACGGCGCCAGGCGGAGATAAGGATGCCTCGCCTGACCGAACCAGCACGTTGAAAACGACTGGTGAGCAATCACGATTAAAGCGGAGCGGGGGGGGGTCAGTTCCGGCCAACCCAGTGCCGTAGCCCTGGAGCCGGGTTATCTCCCGATGTCAACTATCCCCGCCCTCCAGCTAATTCATGATGAGATTCAGGGAATGTATTCAGCGAAATGAAGGTGTAACTATTGTACATTGCCAAATCGGGAATCGGGAATTTGTTTGGTTATTGAAACCTCGGGAATCCTGGTTGTTTATTGAAGCGTTGGGAATTGGTGAGAGGTTCAATGGCTGTTTTTGGCAGCCATTCCGTACGATTCCCCATTCCCAGAATACAAAATTCCTATGGGGCAAACTTCAGAAGACTGAACTCTTACGATTCAGGCGAGGTTTTAAAGGAATGATGACGTAAATCGGTCACTCGCTAACATTAACTATCAAAACCCCGCCCTCCAAATAGGTAAATACTCCCATCCAGACGGGGCATGTCGCATGTAGTCTTTTCGCTTCAAAAATGCATTGCCTTTGCACAATCAATAATCGTTGGTAGTATGTGGATAATCGTTCAAGCTGGTAAATGAAATTAATCTATCGATATTTCTTCTTAATCTTCCGCGCCAGCCCCTCGCTGATACCGCCAATCCTTTCCAGATCCTCGACCGTGGCCTTGGCAAGTTTCGCCTCGGTGTCATATCCCGCGTCCAGTATTGTCTCGGCCTTGGCATAACCGACGCCAGGCACCGATACCAGCGTCTCAATAAGTTCCTCTTTTTTACCGGTTTTTTTCTCGGGTTCTTTGGCTGGTTTATCTTCGATGTTCAGGATGTCCTCAAGCTTTTGCTCGACCGCGTCCTCTTTCATGTTGCGCGTGAATTTCTGGCCGCATTTCTCGCAGAACACGTCGTCAATCGAGCCAAGCTCATTGCAGAACGGGCATCTGAATTCTTCTGTCTCCAGTTCCTCTTCTTCGGCTTCCTCGGCAGCCTTCACAGCCTCCTCGAATTCCGGTTTTGGCTCCATTTTGGAAACCGGGACCTGTTCCGGTTCGGGTTTCGGCTTGGCCTTTCCAGCAGTCTGCTCAATCCTCTTGGCGGTCGCGTCCCGGTTCTTGCGCGCGTCCTTGAAGTCCGGGGCTATAGCCAGCGCCCGTTCGAATGAATCGAATGCCTCCGCGAGTTCCTCTCTTCGTGAGTAGGCCAGCCCGCGATTGTTCCATGCTTCTGCGTAGTTCTGGTCCATGGAGATTGCTTCCTCGAATGCTTCGATCGCTTCGGTTGCACGATTTTCTCCGAGCAGTGCCCAGCCCTTGCTGTTCAGCAAATTCTTTGTCTTCTTTATCGAAATTGCCTGGTCCAGGCATTCCACAGCTTCCGTGAATCGGCCCATGTCGTAAAGTATGCTGCCCTTGTTTGCCCATGCTCCGGCGTTCTCCGGATCCATGTCAATAGCCCTGTCAAAATACTGAATTGCCCGGGCTGTATCTCCCGTAGCCAGCATGACCGTGCCCTTATTACTCCATGCTTCCGCGAAGTCCGGGTCAATCTGAATTGCCCGATCCAGGCAAATGATTGCCTCATCATTCTTGCCAATTTCCATGAGTGCGACACCCTGGGCATTCCAGATCTCTGCCAGTCCGGGAGCGGCCTCGGCAGCCCTGTCCAGGCTTTCCACCATGTCCTTGGTTCGGCCCAGTTTTCCGAGAATGACTGCCCGTCTTGTCCAGACCTGAGCCTCGTCCGGTGCCAGCTTAATAATTTTATCGTTAATCTTGAGTGCCTTGAGTAATTCTCCCATATCGTTGAGAGCCTGTTCCAGGTTTGCCAGGCAAAGGTAGTTTTCCGGGTCGGATTTCAGAACCTTTTCATATGTCAAGATTGCATCATCATACCGTCCCATGGCCGCAAGAACATTGGCCTTCTCCAGCCAGGTTGCCGGTCTCTCGCTGATTCCTAAAGCTTCTTCCATGGTTTTCAATGCATCGTCATAGCGTTCCATTGACCTGAGCATCCTGGCCTTTTCCAGGAGGTATTCCTCCCTGTCCAGTGCTTGTTTTATTGCTTCTTGCTCCTCTATTACCTCAAGTTGCAGGGGCTTGCCCACTGGCATTGGCCGGTCATCTAGGTCTTCACCGCCCACTTGCAAGCCGCATTTGGAGCAGAACAGGGCGTTTGCATTAAGGCCAGTGTCGCATTTCTGGCATTTAATTTCGGTTTCCAAGGCCATGGCCTTTGCAGCCCTTTCAGCCTCGAGCAGACGTTCGGCCTCGGCCTGTTTTGCAGCTTCCCTGGCCAATTTTTTCTCTTCGAAGCGCGCTGCCTCTTCCTCGGCCTTCAGGGCTCTGTTTTCAACCTCTTCTTTCATGGCCAACTGAGCTTTCTCCCGTTCCTCGATGGCGATTGTCCAGCCCGGTTTCAGGCTGAGCGAGGCATCGAAATTTTCAATTGCCTGCTTGTACTTGCCCAACGCGGCCAAGGCCACGCCTTTCTGACACAGCACTTCAGGATTTTTCCATTTAGCCAGCACATAATCATAACAGGTGATTGCTTCCTGGTACCGTTCCATGTCATGGAGCAGTATCCCCTTGTTCAGCCAGGCATCGACATAATCCTCTTTCTTGCGCAACGCTTTGTCGAAGGACTTCAGAGCCTCGTCATATGTCTTCAGGTTCTTCAGGGCCACACCACGATTGTTCAATACGCTGACATTATCCGGCTCAAGTTTGAGGACCTTGTCATAGCACATCACTGCCTCCTCGAACTTGCCCATCTGATGCAATGTCGCGCCTTTATTGTTCCAGGCTTTCGTGAAATCCGGTTTGATTTCCAGGGCCTTGTCATAGCAGGCTATCTCGTCCTCGAACTTGCCCTGGTGATAGAGTGATGCACCAAGATTGTACCAGGCTTCTTCGGACTCCGGGTTGTACTCCAGAACCTTCTTGAAGCATTCCATTGCTTCATCATACCAACCCATGGCTGCCAGGGCATTGCCCTTCATCAGCCACGCTAGGTCGTACTCCGATTTCAACCTGAGAGCAGAATCATAATATTCAATTGCCTTTTTGTAATTGCCAGAATTGAAGAAATCATTGCCCCATCTCATATTGTTCTCGAGTTCGTCAATGCTCGGAAGGAATCTTTCCCCCTCCTTTTCCAGTATTTTCTGATTTGCGCCCTTTTCCAGGTCGTCGGCCATGTCAAATTTTTGCAATAGAAGCCCGAGCTTGTCGCCGTCCGCAAGGCTGATGTTCAGCATGTCTGCGTACTTGTCTGCCTCCTCGGTGAAACCGCTCGTTGAAATGTAAACCGGGCTCATTTCCTTGTTGCCCTTTTTCTTTCCAACAGTCATCTGAAGATCTTCAGGCGTGATTCTCTTTGAGCCCCTGGCTGCCCGGATGAGGAACACCCTGTCCTGGTCATCGCCTTCCCTTGTGGCCTCGTATTCCAGGAACTTGCCAGTTGAATTGGATTTCGTGATATTGAAGCGCATTTCCTTCAGCAGCTTTTTTGTGAGTACTTCGAACTCGTCTTGGGGCATATCATTGATTATGCTGACCAGTTTATTGGGTGCGGGATTCCAACCAAGCATCTAATTCTCCCCCTTCAGAAGTCTCTTCGTGCTCTGCTCGCGCCATCTCTCGGCCTCTTCATGGCCCGGTCGGAGTTTCGATACCCTGTCGAAGCACTCGATGGCCTCGGGGTAACGACCCGCTTCATGCAATGACATGCCGTAAGCCTGCCAGTTCTCCGGGATATTGTCTCCCAGTTCCACGGCCATCTCCAGGGACTTGAGCGATTCCTTTTCCTTCCCAACCTCTTTCTGGGCTTCGCCCAGGTACCGCCATATCGTCGGGTCCTCAGGGTCCACGTCAATTGCTTTTCGCAGAAGTTCAATGGCTTCGTTGTACCCGCCGTTATCAAGCATCAATCTGCCTTTTCCAGTAAGTCCGACGACATTGTCAGGGTCCATGGCCAGTGCCGTATCATAGGGTTTATTTGCCTCCGCAACCCGCCCCTCTTCGCGGTATGCGTTGCCCTGCAATGCCCAGGCGGTTGCATTGTCCGGATGGTGCTTCAGCACCGACTTCAAGGATTGCAGAGCTGCACCCCACTTGCCCTTCCGAATAAGTATTTCCACTCGACCGGTCAAAGCGTCCGGGTCCGTTGGGTATATCTCGAGCAATTTGGCGAAAATTCCATCTGCCTCATCCAGTATGCCGCGTTTCATCATCAACCTGGCTTTCTTCAGGTAAGCATATATGTATTCCTCGTCGGCCTTCATTGCCCGGTCGTACATCTGGAGTGCGCCGCCCCACCTGCCTTTGATGACCAGGACATCGCCTTGCTTGGACCAGCCCTCTGCATCTTTCGGATCAAGAGCTGTTACTTTTTCATAACATTTGTATGCATCGTCCTCTCTATCCAGGCCAAGGAATGCGTCGCCAATACCGAGCCAGGCATCTCCACTCCCCTTGTCCTGTTCAATAACTTCATTGAAGGAAACTATTGCCTCATCAAAATTTTCCATGGCGAGCTGACATTCTCCTTTGCCCTGCCATGCCTCCACATTGTCCATCTCCAACTTGAGCGCTTTATCGTATGACTCTATGGCCATGTCATAAACTTCCAGTTCACAATAGGCATGGCCCCGGTTAATCCAGGCAATTATGTTTTTTGGGTCGGCTTCTATAGCTTTTTGAAGCACCTCAAGACTTTCCTCAGTCCTGTCCAGTGTGAACAGAATGATGCCCTTTAGGGCCATGTGCTCGGCATTTTCCGGCTCCTTTTCCAACAAGCTATCGGTACGAATCAGTGCCTCTCTGTAATCGCCATTTTCAATAAGATTCAAAATTGTATCGGATGGTTTAAGTTCAGGCTCCATTGCTGCTTCCAGTGCCTGGGTAGTTTCTATTTCTTCTATTTCATTGAGGACGTCATCGGCCTCGTCAGATATCTCTGGCTCGGAATCAGGAATTTTCTTTCTGGATGGTATTCCCATCATGGGACCCAGAACTGGTTCATCATTCTCATTGCCATTGTCAGGCAGCTCGATCTCATCCGGTAATGTGGGCCATTCTTCCTCGGTTTCTTCTTCCTTTTTCAGATCATCAGGGGGTATGTTCAGACCGCCCATGAACATCTCGGCAAGTGAGCGTGGTTTCTCTGTCTTAGGTGGTTCTGGTTCCTCCACTTCTTCCTCTGGTTCCGGTTCCTCGACCTTCACCGGAGGTATGATGATTGCTTCAAGCTCAGCCTCCATCTCCTCTTCGAACGGCTCCTTTGCCATTTTTTCCGGAGCATGTTCTTTCGGTATAGGCTCTGGCTCATTCTGTTCAACAGGAACGTCCTCAAGTTCTTCCTCCAAGTCCTCCAGAACTTTCTCTTCCTGGATATCGATTTCCGGAACCGTTTCCATCTTTTCCGAAGGAATCACTTCCTTCTTTTCCGAAATGTTTTGTCGTTTAACAATAAAAGTTGGTTTGGGAAGCAGGTTCTTTGCTCTGTCATAGGATTGGACAGCCAGGTCTATCTTTCCAACCCTGGTGAGTGCGTCTCCCTTTGCAGTGAGTGCCTCCGAATTTCTCGGCTCCAGGCCAAGTGATCTTTCATAGCATGCAAGCGCTTCCCCGTACCTTTCTATTTTCATGAGGCTATGGCCTTTAAGCATCCAGAGTTCCGGATCCTTGGGAGTGAGCTTGAGCGCGCTGTCAAAGCATCTTATTGATTCCTGGTCCTCATCAAGGTCTAGGTGTGCCTTTCCTCGCAGCGACCAGATGGCCGGGTCTGAAGTATCCTTCTCAAGAATGGATTTGCAGGAATCAACACATTCTTTCTGCTTGCCAGTTACATGAAACAAAATGGCACGGTTCTTCAAAGCAGATATGTAGTTTGGCTCGTCTTTGATGGCCCTGTCATAATGCCCCAAAATCGGTTCGGCCGCACTTGTCAATTTCTCGGCCCTGGCTCTGGAATCAACAGCTCTTGAGCTGGAAAAAACCGGATTGGCCAGCCAAGCAATGTTGCCCAGCAATACCTCGGTTCTCGCAGAATGCACCTCGTTTTGCGCTAATTCCTCTCCCAGTTCAAGAATCTGAGGTGCCGAAGCAGCACATTCCCTGGTAAGTATGGTTCCAGTCTGACTCATCTGCTCGGAAATACCAGTGTTAACCAGCACTCTCTCGAATCTTCTCGAAAGAATTTCCTGGTATTGGCCGGTCTCCAGTTTTCTGGAAATGATGACCAGCTCCTCCTCAAGTGTCGGAAGCGCACCTGTCTTGATGCCCTCGGCCACCGAAGGCCCGAGATCTACAGAAATCTGCGCTCTCCGCCGTATATCGGTGAACATGGACTGGCCTGCCAGGTTGTATACCGGCCTTGATGACTGACCTGAACATCCGGAGCATAACAAGCCATCCCCGGAGTGAGTGCCGCAAGAGACGCAGTTCAAACTATTTCACCAGATACCAAATAGTATACTATACATAAAAAGGTTTCATCTACAAAATGCGTAAATGAAAGGCTTCAGACATTCATTAGATTGCCAGAAGCCAGACCTTCAGTTTCTTGTCGAGTATTTTCCACTCGCCTGCTGTTCCGTCAGGCAATTCCCCGATGATGACCTCGGTTGCCAGCGTTTCATGGCTGATGTATTCCTTGTGTTCTTCCATGGCCTTCAGGACTTCCGGGTCGCCATCCACGCCCATTCGGACGTTCCTGTCATATTGCAGGTCCATATCCTTCCTCAGGCTCTGTATGCGACGAACTATGTCCCTGGCCATTCCCTCGCGCTCCAGTTCCGGTGTAATGGTCATATCCATGAGAACAGTGAAGCCCTTTCCCTCGGCCGAAGCCATGCTCTCGGTTTTTGGCATTTCCGCCACGAATTCCATGGCCTTGACATTCAATTCGTCCATGAGTATCTGGATATCCTCTTCCTGATGAACCATTACTTGCTCTGTCACTACTATGGCCTTGGCGAGAGGTTGGCGCAATCTTACGCCGGAAGTCTGGCGCGCATTTCTTCCTGACTCGGCAATGTCCTTGACCAATTTCATCTCCTCTTCCAGGGCCTGGTCTGTTGCCTCAATTTTGTAAACAGGATATGCCTCCAGGTGGACACTTTCACGGGCTTCGGGCATCTTTCCGACAACCAGGTTCTGGTACAGCGCCTCGGAGATGTAAGGAGTGTAAGGGGCTAGCATGATTGCGGTATTGCACAGCACCTTGTACAGGGTTGAATTGGCAGCCAGCTTGTCCTTCGGGTCTTCACCGGACCAGAAGCGTCTTCTGGACCTTCTCAGATACCAGTTGCTCAGATCGTCAACAAACTCGAATACCGCCCTGACAGAGCGATGTACTTCCAGTTCCTCCATGCCGTTTTCCATTTCCCCGAGCACCGAATTCTGCCTTGACAGTATCCAGCGGTCGAGAAGTGCGTCAGATTCAACCGCATCCGTGGGATCGAAACCGTCCAGATTGGCATTGTTCACGAAGAACACATAGACATTCCAGAATGTGGTCATTACCTTGCTCTTTGCCTCTTTCAGTGTTGCATCGGAGAATTTACTTGAGGCCCAGCATGGCGTGGAGAATAATGCAAGTCTGAGAGCGTCCGCGCCCCACTCGTCATATATCTTGAACGGGTCAAGAATCGTACCTTTGGACTTGCTCATCTTGGAGCCGTCCTCGTTCAGCATCAAACCCTGGGTGAGGCATTTCTTGTACGGAGACTGGCCGAAAACGCAGGTATTGACTGCCAGCAGTGTGTAGAACCAGCCCCTTGTCTGATCGAGAGCTTCGGTTATAAAGTCGGCTGGAAAAGTCCTTTTGAACATCTCCTCATTCTCAAACGGATAGTGGAACTGGGCAAAAGGTGCGCTTGCTGAATCGTACCAGGTATCGATGACATATGATTCCCTTTCCATTCTCTCACCACAGTCAGGGCATTTAACGTCCAGATTATCCACCCAGGGTCTGTGAGGCTCGAAGTCGTCAGGCAATCCGCCTGCCAGCTTGCCAAGTTCCTCGAAGCTTCCGACGCACACTTGCTTGCCGCATTTGCAGTTCCATACTGGTAGCGGCGTTCCCCAGAAGCGGTTCCTGCTCAATGCCCAGTCCTTCAATTCCTCCAGGAAATTGCCAAATCGTCCGTGCTTCAGATGCTCCGGTTTCCAGGTTATGGTCTCGTTATTGGCCATCATCTCTGTTCTCAACTGGGACATCCTGACGAACCAGGAATCCAGACCGTAGTAAAGCAGCGGAGAATCGCATCTCCAGCAAAACGGATAGGAATGAACGTAATTTGCCTTTTTGTAGAGGCGATTATTATCGTGAAGGTGAACTGCAATTTCCACATCCAGGCCTTGCTTTTTCACGAACTTGCCCTGCCACATGCTTACAAGTTCGTTGAACTTTCCCTCGGTGTCAACAGTATGGCGTGCAGGCAATCCGACTTTCATGCCCAGATTGTAGTCGTCCTCACCGTACATGACTGCTGTGTGGACAACGCCAGTTCCTTCCTCGGTCGTGACGAAATCCGCAGCCACAACTTCATAGGCTTTCTTGCCCGGTTCCCGCAGGTCCATGAAATCGAATAGAGGATGATATTTCCAGCCTACCAGTTCGGAACCTTTCATGACGCCCAGCATCTCGTACTCCGATTCCAGAACCTGCTCGACCAAATCGGCGGCAAGTATCAGTTTCTCGCCATTTTGTTCGACTATGGCATAATTTATGTCATTGCCTACTGCCAGGGCCACATTGCCCGGTAGTGTCCAGGGCGTGGTCGTCCATGCCAGTATGAAGGCGTTCTGGCCCAGTTTTTTCTCGTCATATTCTGCAAGTTTGAACTTGAGTGTGAGGGAAAGTTCCTTGACGTCCTTATAGCCCTGTGCAACCTCGTGGCTGCTTAATGGTGTGCCGCATCTCGGGCAGTAAGGGACTATGTAATGGCCTTTCTCGAGAAGACCCTTGTCATAAATCGTCTTGAGCGACCACCAGACACTTTCGATATAGGGTGTTTTCATTGTTACATAAGGATCATCCATGTCTATCCAGAAACCTAGGCGCTCGCTCATTTTCTTCCAGACATCCTCGTATCGCATGACACTGTCCCGGCAGCGCAGATTGAACTTGTCTATGCCGTAACTGACAATGTCCTTCTTGGATTTCAGGCCAAGCTCTTTCTCAACCTCGATTTCCACAGGTAAACCGTGACAGTCCCAACCCCCTTT
>JAUSPR010000086.1 GCA_030655715.1 Thermoplasmata archaeon | reverse complement strand
AAGATTGCGCCATTCAAATAGATGTTTTCTCGACCTGTAAGTTCAGGATGGAACCCAGTTCCAACCTCAAGGAGGCTACCAACACGCCCGTGAAGCACAACTTCGCCTTCCGTAGGATAAGTAATCTGCGATAGAATCTTCAGTAATGTACTTTTACCAGCACCATTTCTTCCTATTATGCCAACAATCTCTCCTTTTTCCACATTGAATGAGACATCCTTCAACGCCCAGAACTCTTCCTTCTTCGCTGTCGCACGTTTTATCGATTGGATGGGGTGTTTGACTGTGTTTGTGATGGTTTCGGTCAGCCGCTTGTACTTTTGATCTTTGCCCAGGACGTAGCGCTTCGAAAGGTTTTTGACCTCGATTATCGGACCATCCATCATATCACGTCCGCGAACTCGCGCTCATAATTCTTGAAATAAACCAGGCCGCCAAGGAATATTATAGTTATAAACAGCGCAGATATTCCGAGCGACGTCCAGTCTATTGCAATGTTGCCCAGGATGACGGTGCGATGCGTCGAAATTATCCCTGTCAACGGATTCAATTGCAAAATCCAGCTATATTTACCACTGATTATACTCAAGGGATAAATTATTGGTGTTGCGTAGAGCAGGGTTTGTACAAAGAACGGTATCGCGTGCTGTACATCCCTGTATTTCACAGCTATTGCGGAAAGCCAAAAACTAATGCCCGCTGCCAGTAAGAACGCCATCAGCAAAAGTACCGGTATGAACACTATCCATATTGTTGGAAATATGTTGTAATAAAACATGAGCCCTACAAGGACAAACGAGGCAATAGCATAATCGAGAAGCCCTGCAAGACAGGCACTCAGTGGTAGCAATAACCTTGGGAAATAAACTTTGGAGAGAAGGTTGGAATTGGATACCAAGCTATTTGAGGAGCGGGATAACGATGCCGAGAAATATGTCCATAATATCAGTCCGGAGTAAGCGAATATCGGATACGGAACGTTGTCCGAAGGGATTTTTGCAATTGCCCCAAAGATTATTGAAAATATTATCATCGTGAATAGTGGCTGAATGATTGCCCAGGCTGCACCAAGCACTGTCTGCTTGTATCGGATTTTAATGTCTTTCCACGCGAGGAAATACAGAAGCTCACGATAGTCCCAAATTTCTTTGAAATTAATATCGAAAATACCTCTTTGAGGTTTGATAATTTTGACTATGTTACTTGCCTTTTTTTCCTCCGGTAAGTCAGCGCTCTTCTTTTTGGAGTTGTCTGGTTCGTACGTTGTTATAAGCTCTGTCATAGCAAAATCAATTATAGTTTACCCCTATATATCAGTTACTATCTCTTGTGAAATGTCCTTATTATCTTCATCTTGGCAAGTTATTGCATCTACCGACAGTTCGCCGACCTTCTCCACCACGTTCTCCAGCGCCCTCCTTCACCCCATTCCCCGCCCTCCCGTTTGAGGCTACCCCCCCGACTCCGAGCGGCCCGCCCAGGGAAACCACATACTGAGGTTCGGGGTTGACCCGGACAATGCGATTGCGGAGCTGGACGAGAACAACAATCATTTCACCATGCCGGAGGTTACCATCGGACCGGCACCGCCCGCCCGCCCCCCCCCGGTTGTTGGGCCGGAGAACGACTGGTCCGGGATAATTCCGTACATTGCCATTCCGCTGATACTGGCGATTATAATAATTGTTATGATTCTTCTTCGGCGCAAGAAGAAGAAGAAGTAGGCGTTTTCCAAACGGCATGCCCTGCCCGGACGGGCGGGGTGCAGCATAGGCTTGCACGGAAAAATATGAAACAAGTTGAATGTGGCACTCGAATTTCACAACTCCGAAACACATATATCCGTAAGGTGTTTACTTCCGATGGGTAATGCAATTGGATTCTGAAACATGCCAAAAGGCAGCGATGGAGATGGTACGACAGTACCTGAAGGCATACAAACTGGTGCAGGACGAGATTCTGCAGACCATGGGAACGCTGCCAGAACCATATAAAGAACTTGAGAAGAATGTTCTACAGAGGTTCTTCGAGGAAATTATCCTTGAAACCGGTGACGGTTTGGAGTTCATTGCGAAATTACTTTCGGGACTAATCATCAATCAGGCACTGCCTAACACGAATCACCGAACTTCCACCTACTTCATTGTCAGTCTACTGAAACAGCACGGCATTAATATCGACCTGGTGCACAATGCGGTGAATATTCGCGAGTATTTTCTCGACTCCAAACACATAATGAAAAAAGGCAAACGGGATTTCCAAAGGATACATTATGAGAATACCAGGCAATTTCTAGTGAAGGTTCTTGGGCCAGATCAATCAGGCAAGCTAGGCAGTATAAGAGCGAACTCTTTCATTGTTTCCTTCAGTGCCTCTTCGAACGACAACACCTTAGCCTGATATTTGACCATGATATCTAATAGATTGTCTTTGAATATAAAGATTTGTGTTATACAATAAATCAAGGACGAATCATTTAGCTTCTGCCAGTATGAACAGTTCCCGCAGCTTGTCCTGCAGGAGGGTCTTATCCATGAGCTTGGTTTTGTATTCAGCCACCATGGCAGGCGACATCGAACGGCTCATTGCCATCCATTTGAACCGTTTCTGAACGAT
>JAUSPR010000085.1 GCA_030655715.1 Thermoplasmata archaeon | reverse complement strand
ATACTGGTCGCATAGTTCGTCCCTTTTCTTGCGTGAAATTGTATGGTCCACTTCGCCATATGCAATAGTAAGAAGCTCAGCACCCAGATATTGCAGCATTGGAACCCTTGTTTTGTAGAAATAATCCTGGTTCTCCAATCTACGTCGGATGGCCGTGACTGTGGAAAGGTTGACACCTGTTATCTCTGATATCTCTCTATCGTTCTTGGTGGGATATTTTACCAGAGAACAGAATATAGTCTTTTCCTTTTCAGTTAATTGTCTCCCCAATCCATTCATGATTATAAGAATAGTATGCCGCAATATATAACATTTTCCCAGGAATGTTATAATTTTAAGGTATAATCTCACATTATTAGCCAATATGTGACTCCGGCATACACATCTGTAGACCTGTCATGCAGTACGCAATAATTAGCATATCAAGCCAAAGCAGATTGATTTAGATAAATCAGATGCATGGCCTACACACATAAACATACAGCCCCGAATTGCTTAGCATCTGTTCAAAGCGTGAACGCCAGCCACTTTAGGGGATGGTAGTTTAGTGTGCCGGGCATGTTTGACAGCTTGGGGGTGTAAGTCCCCTGTACAACCTGGTGGAGGTGAAGTACTAGCGACTCGCAAGGGCGGTATCGTGAGGTTTCGTCTGAAGGAAGCGATAGCAAAACCATGACCTGACGAACAGGAACCGGATAATAGGCATTTGCAGTCGGACGAGCGGGCTAAACGCCGTAAAGTCCAGATTCACCAAAGACTGTCAGTGTAGATCCGGCAGGTTATGATGAAGGCGTTCAAACTTACCCCGGGAGGTCTGTGATGTGTCCCATCTGGGACTGATGGAACCGTGAGGTTTCCTTATCGCATCACAGAAGTCAGCAGAGGGCATAGTAGGTTGGGGCAAATACCCCGTTAAACCGAAGGCCCGAACGATATGAAGAGGCAAGTAGGATGTGAATCTCATGGAAGTAAAGCGGCAGAAAAAAGCAGGTTCAAACGAATCTGTCCTTCTTTGTAGAATGAAAGGGTGAAACCCTTGCCACTACAGAAAGGGTCGAAACAGCCATGGCGAGACACAATACCGAAAGCCCGGCAGGAAATGAAACTGAAATATATGGTCGTAAGAGAGCTATCCTTCCCGACCAAGGCAAACTGCTTAATCATATCGAACCGCTGTGTACGGTTCCGTACGCACGGTGGTGTGACAGGGACAGCCCGCGAGGGCCTACCTATGTCGATCGCGAGCGCAGGTATTTATCCAGTCAAGCATTCATCCGTCATACGTGATGAATGAACTCTTGGGCTGAGGACGTGATTCTTTGAATCATGTCCAGTGATGAGGATCTTGAGTGCTGAATCAGAGAGGAACAACAAGGCGTTTTCCTATAATTTCGAACGTGCTGGCCCTGACCGTGTCCAGTGATGCCGTTGAATCGATAATACAAATGCGGTCATTGTCTTTTGCAATGTCCAGATAGTTCTGCCTGACCAGTCTGAGATTCTCCAGTGTCTCGAATTTCTCAAGCTCTGTCCTGTTTCCCAAGCGTTTTAGCGAAATCTCCGGGTCCACATCAAAGAGAATTGTGAGATCCGGTTCAAGAATGATTTGCTTGCTCACCCCGGTTAGGTAATCAAGGTATTCTGCACATTCCCCTCCTAATTTTTGGTGGAGCAATGCAGCCTGGTATGCGATTGTTGAATCTGAATATCTATCAGAAATGACAAGATTGCCATCTGCAATTTTCTTTTTTATCCAGTCGGTGTGCGTCGCTCTGTCTGCCAGGAAAAGAAAGGCCTCGGAGTATGGGCTTATGTCCTCCTTGTAACCGCGACGGACTGCATCGCCCAGCCAGGTTTTTGTCGGTTCCTGGGTAAGTTCCACACTAACATTCGCCTTTCTCAGGGCAGAAGCCAGCATACCCACTATGGAGGATTTTCCAGAGCCGTCAATACCTTCAAGCGTTATGAATCCTGTTTTTTTGTTGGCTACCATATTATTTCACTCCTGTTCCCTTTCTCTATGGCCCAGAACCGTATCTGCTACTTCGGCGACATCGTCGACGGTTGACCAGACCCGATCGTTGAAGGCTGTGTTGGCCAATGTTGCCTGGCTCAATGCATTTCTTGCCCGGTCATTTTCCTGCCCTACCTTTTTCAGAATATTGTCCATTGCATCCTGGACCTTCTTGGGCATGTCCACCCTGTTGACAAGGTCTCGTGCTCTCTTCACGCGCTGAGCAAATGCTTCCATCTCCCTTCTGTTGCGTATGATAAAATCATCCGCATTCAGGCGGTATGCCTCCACCCGTCTTACAATTTCGATTCTTTCCTCGATATCTTTTATGGACTGGATGTTTACGACCAATGAAAACCTTTCAAGAACTTCCTGGTCCAGCTCTCCATCCTCAGGGTTCATTGTGGCAATGACATTGAACTTGGCCGGATGCACGAAATCACCACGGTCAGAACTTGATTTGTATATGCCGGATTCTGATATATCCAGTATTCTGTTTAAGATATCATGGTCCAACAGATTCACCCTGGCAAGTATGAGATATCCGCGGTTGGCAAGGCCCACAAAGCCGGGCTTAAGCCGTGACTGGCTGTCGAAACCGCCGAAGATTCTCCTCTCAGATGCGCCTATCGGCAGCTCATGTAATGGCACTCTCTTTCCAAAGGAATTCAACTCAGCAACAGAAGACTTGCAGTCCTGGCATAAATTATTCTTGTCCTTGGGGTCACAATTGTAGAAACAACCATTGACACATTCCACTTCCGGAAGAATATCCCTCAGGCCTCTGGCCGCTGTGGATTTTCCTATTCCGGCCTCGCCGATTATGATTATGTTTCCCATTGATGGGTTTGAAGCAAGTAGCAGCATGGTCTTTTTCATGATATGCTGGCCCACTATACCCACTATGGGAAATGGCGGAACTTGTTTCTTCTTTCTGAACTTCGAAAGGTCTGTGAAGGTTATTGTGTCAATATCATCGCTCATCCATCACACCTCACGCATACTGGAGAACCATATTTTTTATGGACTCGGCCAGTTCCTCCCTGGTTTCTTTGCTGGAAGAAATGGTAAGTGGAATGACCATCTGGGCTGCCCTGACAATATCGTCATCGTTCACCCTGCGTTCTCCTTTGAGTGCGCACATGCTCTTTGC
>JAUSPR010000074.1 GCA_030655715.1 Thermoplasmata archaeon | reverse complement strand
CGTCCAAAGTCTTCTTTGACTTTCTGAATGCCATTTCAGAAGAAATCTCTATCTCGGATTCATCCATCAGAGACTCGTCATCCATCTTCACAATTTCCGGAACCTGGAGTAGGTAATCTTCGTCGAGAGGGACATCCTCATAGTACTGACGGATTATGTCATCACTCTGGTCGGGCATTTGTACCAGCCTCAAGGCCTTGTTCGAAAGCATTCACATTTAGTTCTTTGAATTTCTTGGGCACACTGTCGATGACCGCTTTCTTGACCGCTTCAGTATCAAGAATCTTGGTTATGCCAATCAATGCGCCTACCATTGTTATATTGGTCACAATCTTGTTGCCCAGTTCCTCAGCAATCTTTTGTACTTGTACCCTGTAGATTGGTGTACCAATATCATTTCTTGGTACCAGGTCTGGGTCTATGATTATTATGGCACCCTCTCTAAGATCCCCCCGATAGGCGTCGAAGGCTTCCTGTGCCATTGCGGCCATTATATCGATGCCAATCGGTCTGGGATAGCCAATTTTCTCGTCCGAAATTATGACCTCGGAACGAGCAGCGCCACCTCTTGCTTCTGGGCCGTAGGACTGGCTTTGAACCGAGTTGTAATCTGAGAAAACACACGCAGCCTTGCCAATGATGAAACCAGCCAGGATGACACCCTGTCCTCCGAAACCGCAGATTCTAATTTCCTTCTTCATCACAAATCACCTCCGAATTTTGCATCATCCGCCGCAATCACCCGTTTGACCAATTTCGCATATTCCGCGATGAAACCAGGTTTTTCAAGGTTCTGGAAAACACCTATTTTGTACTTGCCTTGAATTCCTGCCCTCTCCTCCTCGGTCCCGAAATTTAGTATTCTTTCATAATCCTCAACAAGTATCGAATTCTGGTCATACCAGTTCCAGAGTTCATCAATTTTACCCAGCTTGTTTCTCCGACCGAATGCGGTAGGGCAAGGGGACATAAGCTCTATCAGAGAAAATCCTTTCTTCTGAATTCCCTCCTTTATGGACTTGATTGGCTGATAGGGGTATGAAACCGGCCAGCGTGCTACATAAGCGGCTCCAAGAGCAACTGCAAGTTCTGAAATATTGAAGGCATGCTCTATGTTACCGTATGGGGCAGTGGTGGCAATGCTGCCCTTGGGTGCAGTTGGGGCTAATTGGCCCCCGGTCATGCCATATATGTAATTGTTCAGAAGGATAACAGTCATGTCAATGTTCCTCCTGGCCGCGTGTATGAAATGATTTCCGCCGATGCCGGTGCAATCGCCGTCCCCGGTGAATACGATTACATTGTTTTCTGGAAGTGCAGCTTTCAGCCCAGTAGCGAAGGCCAGTGCCCTGCCATGTGTTGTGTGAAGACCATCAGCGTTCATGTAACCAGGGATACGGGACGAACATCCGATACCGGATGCGAAAGAGACTTTGTCTATGTCCAACTCAAGTTCTTCAATTGCCCAGAGCACATAATCGATGGACAGGCCATGACCACAGCCACTGCAGAAAATGGTGGGCAGCATGCCGTCTCTCAGGTATTTCTTCCTGATCTGCTCGCCAGTCATATCCTTCATATTGCTCAATTGCTCACCTCCAGGTATTCCATGAGTTCATGCGGCAAATGCATATCTCCGCCTACCTTTGGCGCGAGAACGATCTCACAATCTTTCACAGCATATTCCTTGACAACATGATATATCTGGCCAAGGTTCATCTCTACAACTATTATCTTTTTGACTTTCTTGGAAAGTTTTGTGACCACGTCCCTCGGGAAAGGCCAGACAGTCTTGAGCCTGAGCATACCGACTTTCATTCCCTTCTTTCTGGCGTCCCAGACCGCACTTTCACAGGGCCTGGCAGACGCACCAAATGAGACAAAAGCCACCTCGGCATCGTCAAGTTCTATCTCCTCCACTGACGTTAACTTTTCCCTATCGTCGGAAATCTTGGAAGTCAGCCGGAGAATAAGGCGTTCATGGTCTGGCTGCTTGTCCGTGGCAGGAAATCCCTTGTCATTGTGAGTAAGACCAGTCACATAGGTGTGGTAACCGCTGCCAAATGTCGGGAAGTCCGGAACTTTGCTGTCCCTTGTCTGTGATTCAGAGAAAGGTATGAATTTGTCCTTGTCAATGGTGGCCAGTACCCTTTCAAAAAGATCCATCTCATCTTCGTCGGGTATGACAACCTTCTCTCTCAGATGACCGATCTCACCATCGGTCATGAGGCATACCGGATGTCTGTATTTCTCTGCAAGATTGAAACATTCTATAGTCATGTCCATGCATTCCTGCACGGTGCTCGGGCACAGTGCAATGGCCTCCATGTCACCGTGGCTACCCCATCTCACTTGCATCATATCACCCTGGGCACCAAGCGTAGGCTGGCCTGTGGATGGGCCAGTTCTCTGCACATTGGCAATGACACAAGGAGTTTCCGTCATGATGGCATAACCATAGTTCTCCATCATCAATGAAAAGCCTGGGCCTGAGGTGGCAGTCATGGACTTCACACCTCCCCATGCAGCACCAATTGTTGCTGCTAAACTAGCTATCTCGTCCTCCATCTGGATGAACGTGCCTTTCACCCTCGGAAGAAGTCTTGCCATACCTTCGGCCACTTCCGAGGCAGGGGTGATGGGATATCCACCAAAGAATGAGCAGCCTGCCAATAATCCGCCGTAGGCAACCGCCATATCCCCCTGTATAAATTGGACCTTGTCTCCAAGGACTCTCCTTATGCGCACTGGGTCGCGTTCAAATGTCATTACACACACCTCCAATTATGAGCTTACTTTTTGGCTCTTCATCATCTTTTTTCTCATCACGGGTAACTGAGATTACAAAATCTGGACACAATAATTCACATAGCCGGCAGAATGTGCAGTTGTTATCTTCCTTTAACTTTGGAGGATACACGCCGCGTTTGTTCAGCGTTTTCGTAAGTTCAAGGGCCTGGACAGGGCATCGCTTAATGCATATCTCGCAGCCTTTGCACCAGTCTTCCAGTATATCTATCAATTTTTCACTTTTCCTTATAGTATGTCCAGAGCGCGGGCCAGAACTTCCTTTCCCCTGTACTCGGGCAGAAGTATCGGCGCCTTGATATTGCTCTTGATATTCAACTCATCCAGCTTCTTGTTATAGTCATCAATATGCTTTAGAGATAGCTTGCCTACTTTCCTTGTTTTTATGTATTCGGCAGCATGTAACCCGGCTCTACGACCGAACACATTGTAATCCAGCAGGGAGTTGCCCATCAGTCTATTTTTGCCGTGGACGCCGCCGCTTACCTCTCCGGCAGCCAGTAATCCGGGTACGGCTGTCTCTGTCTTTTCATTTATCTCGACACCGCCATTTTGATAATGGTACGTAGGATAAACGAAAATTGGATGTTTGGTCATGTCAATGTCGAATCTCTTGAACTTTCTGTATTCACCAGCCAGCTTTGCCTCGATTGTCCCCTTTCCATGAATTATATCTATCATCGGCGAATCAAGCCAGACACCAGGCATTCCAGTGGGTGTAACAAGTCCTTTTCCTTTCTTGCATTCCTGGATGAACGCTGCTGATTCGACATCCCTTGGCTCTAATGGGTCAACGAACGGGTCACCATCCTTGTTCAGGGGTA
>JAUSPR010000070.1 GCA_030655715.1 Thermoplasmata archaeon | reverse complement strand
AACAATTTCTCGCAATAATAATTGCATAGAAAGCGCCCGTATCCGCAAATCTAAAGATTGCGGTATGTGGGCGAGAACATGTTCAATCAGCACGTAAGCTACCAACCCTCGCAACAAACGCCGGTTCCTTAAGGGGCTAGTAGTCTCTACGATGACAGAGTGGATATAATCAACCCTGGTGGCCTCCCGAAGAAGCTTCCAAAGGAGAAATTTGGTTCGATGTCAGTGCGTAGGAACGAACTGATAGCAGATATGTTTTCTCGCCTTGGAAAGGTCGAACGTGTCGGGTCTGGGATAAACAAAATGAAGGAGATGGCCAGAGCCTCCGGATTGAGGGAGCCGACCTTCGAAGAGAACGGTTTGTTCAAAGCAACATTTTACAGGCCAGAGATCCCTACGGCGAAAACTACCCAGAAAACTACCCAGAAAATCCTCCAGGCTATACGAGATAACCCGAATAGAACCCGAAAGGAGTTAGCCGCAGAGGTGGGTATTTCCGAGGATGGGGTCAAATACCACCTGAAGAAGATGGTGAAGAAGGGACTACTTAGGCGCATCGGTCCAGACAGGGGTGGGCACTGGGACGTAGTCGAGAAGGGTTCCTGAGGTCTTGATCGAGTCCGGCTAAAAAATCAATGGCTTCCGGGTCAAATATAACTGTATACATTACAAACCGAGCCTTTCTCGGGCTTCCTCTTCGGTGAGGAACTTCCCCTTCTTCATTCTCTCCCTCGCCTTTTCTATCGCTTCGATTGTTTCGATGCTAAGCTCCGGGTCCGTTTTAACATTTTGTGCAATGTAGACCACCTTTTTTATTACTTCGTCGTAGCTTTCGTTCTTGTATTCTCGAAAGGTATCCAGGTCGCTTTTCGTGTCCTCGTGTATCTTTATTGTCGTTGCTTTCATTATACCACAGTATACCATAGTATACGAGGGGTTATTTAATTGTTTCTCCCGAGATCCAGAGTGCAAGTTATCCGGCTTCATTTGTTCACATTGTAGGATTATTCTCGATTGATATATAACCGGATGTTAGGGGTCTCCGAAACTACCCTGCACCACGACCACTCACCCATCAAAGCGCGACGTCCCTTCCTTGCGCCCAGTACCGTTCGAATAAAATATCGCATCACTCAATGAACGCCAGTTCCGAGGAGCGGAATGCGACTGAGTAATCCATTTTATTGCCCGAATCCTTGAAACATACTACTGCCTCATCCACCGCTCTTCTTCCTTCCCGTGATGCGTTTCACTTCCCTGTCGAAATCGGATAAATAATCCCTGTCCTGGGTGACACGGAATCGGTCAAACTCCTCTTCCGCTTTTAATCTGGCTTCCAGCATGGAGACCTTGCCCTTGTCGGTGAGTATAGCATTAAAGAAACATTCCTCGCCTGGATTTCTCCCAATCATCTCCCAAGTTTCTCCCTTACGGTTCATGTAGAAGTTCATTCTAGGTTTCCCTCCTCTGCATTACCGGCCATGATCTCCCAGTGCCCACCCTTTGCCGGGCCTACGCGCCTGAGAAGGCCCATGACCTTCAGCTTCGCAATGTTCTCCTCTATCTTTCTCTGGGAGATGCCCACCAGTCCAGATAATTCGCGGGCAGAAACGGATGGATTCATTTGCATGTTGTCTATGATTTTCTGCTGGTTTTTAGTGATCTTTTCTCCGACCTTTTCTCCGACCTTTTCTCCGACCCCGTCAATGCCTTTCAGACGCTTTACCGACACTGTCGCACCTCCCGGTAGCGGTATCACCGTCGTGAACACTGACCCGTCCCGGTATTCCGCAACACCTCCAGGCGTGTAATGGGGCAGATATTTTCCAATATTCATCATGCCGGAACCAAGCTCTTCAACCCATCCGAGCTGGGCGAAAAATTTCGCAATTGTAGGATTCTTTGAGAAAGGCACATTCTTTTTCGGGTCCAGCGCACCTTCCTTCCTGTAGTTGCTCGCATTCTCGGTATCCAGGCGATCTTTGTAGATTATCAGACGGGCCGGATGTGCGCTCATGTATTCGCGATGGACAAGAAAATTGGCCACGACCTCACGGAATATCTTGTCCCGAAGGCTTATTCTGACGTCTCCCTCAAGGTAGAAAGGGTCTGGCAGGTGCTTTGCGATAAATGCCATCAACCGACCGTATGCGTCTATAAGATTGCAATCGATGCGATCCCGGTCGTCGTAGTGGTCCATCTGCACTCTGCGCAGCAATGCATCAATATTGTAATGAGGGATGGCGCTGTGAATTGTTTCGTCCTTTCCCAGCAAAAGAATCGCTGCAAGTGTGTATCCCCCATTGCCAGTCTCAATATCTTTTCGATACAGCCCCGCCTTCACCAGCAATTCTTCGTCCGTCAGGCTTGACCAGGGATGGTTGGGGTCTCGGGAACGCATCAGATTGCGGAGCTTTGGAAGCATATCTAGGCGCAGGTCGTCCTCCATAACGGCTGCATAAACTTTGTTCTCGGTGTAGGCCGCACGCTTGCGGTTGCTAATCTCGGCGATTCGGTGCGGTTCGTTCACGCGGAAATCGCCATCTTCACTGCGGTCATAGACCACACCATTGCTTCGATGCGTCTGCGAGCTTACTGGTATAAGCAAGTGTAGTATCGACTTTCCTTCCAACGAACGTTCCTTCGGGAACAATATGAACGGGGGATCAAGCTTTTGCGGATTGTTCGATAGGTTAACTATGTTCGACCTCAGTTTTTCCAAATGCTGGGCATCGATTCCGTTAACTTTTCCGCAGTCATTGACGCCGAGCAAAATGTCCCCGCCATCACGGTTGAGCATGGCGCAGACGGTTTCAAACAGGTTTGCTGGAAGGGCATTTATTGCTTCTTTGTACTCAACCCGGATGCCTTCCCCCATCGAAAGAAGGTGCTTCAGATGTTGCTGGGCTTCGCCATTATATTCTTCGATATTCTCGTTCGTTAATTACACCGAGGCCATTTAGTTGTTAGTGCTATAAAAGGCCGGACAGGGGGTCTCCGAAAGTGCCCATCTCAGTATCCGCAAACCCCATCACAGTGAGACATCCCTTCCCCGCAGCCAGTACCGGTTGAACAGAATATCGCACCATTCCAGAAACGCCGGCTCAGATGACCTGAACGCGATAGAATAATCAACACTGTTACCTGGGCCGTTGAAACACAGCAAAGCCTCTGCCTCGTTCGACATGAAAAAGAAAGGAATTTTGCCAATAGCCTTCACAGAAATAGCCATGGCCCGGTTGTCCATGTACTCGCTAGGCAGCCTTTTACCGCCTTTGAGCAACATATTGATTTCAACGCCTGAGCGTAATTTCTCATTCTGAACCAGGACCAGCGCATTGTTGAACTCGGCCAGAATGCAGTTGACGAAATTGTGCGAATCAGAATTAATGCGAAGAATGATATCCAGTACGTTCATCGTGCCATCGATCCTCTCGCATGACCTGAGCATCGAAAGATGATCGAACCCGGCCGGTATGGCACTCAGGTCATGGCCCCCGAAATACTTATCATTGGTTGAGAGAAATTCCATGGCATCCAGACGTTCAAGTGCCATGGTCCCGAACCCGGTAAGCCCGAATGAGCCGTCCCGCTTCTTTGCCAGAATGCCGATGTCCATGAGCCTTCGGACATGGCGCGTGACCTCGGACGGAGCAAAGCCCGAACCCAGCATTATCTCTCGGTGGCGGATATCCCTGCCCGAGGCAAGCCTCATAATGCCGACCCTGGCCTTGTTGGATAGCTCGAACATGAGTTCCGATTTTGTCATGAGAATACGCCCTATTGAATTGGTTAATCGGCATATTAATGTTTCTATTGTTCTAAATTGTTTCTATTGAACTTAACATAGCCTTATAAACTCACTCATGATTATGAACTCGGTAAGGGGGCAAAAAATGACACAACAATTAACAGAAATAAACGCCATAAACATGGCGCAGGTATTGGGGGATGAACATTCGAGAAAGATTCTTGTAGCCACGCACCTCAGGGCAAAAACAGCCTCGGAGATTGCGGAATCCTACAGCATTCCGATTGCGGCATGCTACAGGCGAATCAAAACATTGGAGGAGTTGGCGTTGGTTCAACGGGACCAGCAGATTCTCACGCAAAAGGGAAAGCGCAGATGGTCCTATATTTCCAATATCCACAAATTGGAGTTATTTTATACAGATGGAAAGGTGGCTGCGAGATGCGAGCTGAGAAATGGCTATGTTGAAGACTTGAAGGCGGTACGAGTATGATTCCATCAGAGAGTGTAAGAACAATAGAAAGATTGTCATCCGGAATAAAGGAACTTGATGTACTCATCGACGGGGGTTATCCGAAGAGTAGGTCAGTCCTTATCACAGGCGGCCCCGGAGTGGGAAAGACGATTATCGCGCTTCAATTCATTAATGACGCATGCGCAAACGGATTGAAATGTATTTACCTGGCCACCGAGGAAACGCCCGAGGAACTTAAGATACAGGCAGCGCAATTGGGCCTGTCGATCTCCGAATACGAGAAAAACGGCCTGTTAACTTTCGAACCGGTACTTGCGGAAAGAATGGACGATGTCACATGGCAGCGCGGGAAAAACACAGGTACATCGTTATTCAAAAAACCTCTCAACTCAATAAAATCCTCGGATGCGGACATCGTGGTTCTGGACAATATCGGTTCCTATACCCTGGACACCACCATCGGCACTTTCAGGGAACAGATGGATTATCTGGTGAACACGATTAGAGAGAGAAAGATGACCGGCCTGATAATCTCGGACGAGGCATTGAACGAGAGATACAACAATGTCGCCCAGTATTCTGTGCACGGGGCCATTCATATGTTCAAAAGGGAGAGTCCGTTCACGGGAAATGTCGAGCGGCTGATGAATGTTGTTAAGATGCGGGGCACCAATACGCCGCTGAGCTATGTTCGATACTCGATTAATCAGAACGGGATTAATGTGCAGAACCAGAAAGAATCCAAATAGGTAAAATCGTTGAACAGATTATAGGCAAAACATTCTATTGCAGCATGCCCCGCCTAAATTTATTCGGCATCGAAAGTCCTGATGGACATTTGGATACCGATAAAACCGTTCTGAACCGCGTTCAGATGCCGATTAATTTTGGATGCCGCTAAACACTTTCGCCCACCCCTCGCAGACATCTTTAAGTATCTACAAAGAATATCTTGTTTTTGATAAACATGGAGAAGGTACATGACCGGAAGGAGTTCTTCGCCCTGGTGAATTCGGTCAGCGAGCGGAATCGAGATTATTTTTCCAGATATGGGTCCTGGAGCCAGCCTCAAGTAAAGCTATACTGGATAGAGGTGAACGATCGCTATTTCAAGAAGATACTGGAGGTATCGGGCGCCCGCTTGATAGATACCAAATTCTACGAAATAGAGCATGAGAACGAAGTGTACTGGGTCGATGCTTCCGATTCTAGGATATGGCAAATTTTCACATATGCGGAGACCAAGAAGGCAGACACCATGGTCAAGGAGAGAATTCTGAAATTCAAGGGCGCGGACAATGTCTGGCTCCCGGAAAAATTCATGACACGGATACAGAGAGATATGGGCTACAACGATAGGGGGTTCGGCATCCAGTACAAAGACATCCTATCGCCTGACAGCCCTCGTTCCGATTTCTCAGCTAAACTCTGGGTGGGAAAGCGCCACTCCCCGAAGCAAGACGATTTCTTGAAGTCGGTGAAAGACATCTTCTCGATGTCCTCAGTACGTTTCGGGAAGAACGAGTCCGGGGACGGCTATAATCTGTCTGGGCAGTTATATGAATTATACTATAACGGGCACATGACTGTGAACACATGCGACAGCATCGAGGAAATGGTTGCCCTGTACGATTTCATCCGTTCCACGTACAGAAACGAGATAGAACACCTAGAAACCGAAAACAAGAAAAGAGCAAGCTTCATCGAAATTCTGTTTTCCGATAATATCGAAAGGGACGGATTTGATTTTCGTACAAACAATGGGCAGGGAAAACTGAAGTTGTGGCTCCAGCCATACCAGAGAGATGGTGATCTAATAAGATACTCAGGTGTGGATCTTCACACTGGCGATTTTGTTCAGGTGGACCTATCCGACAATTATTCATATGTTTCTGCATCGCCCGGCTCGTGCATGAACGTTGCGCCCCGTTTCGGCACTCTGGCAGCTAGGTACATGAGTTCCAATGTGGAAATTTTGCATGAGGGGGTCGAGATGTTTGCTTAATCCTCATGATACAGAGGGAGAACGACGATTGGACCTATGGAGGCGATCTCTTTTTCTGTTTGGCCGGACGAAACAGGTGACAGGCCCGTTCCTTGAAGCTGGATACACGGGATATTGGTGCGAGGGGAAATCCCTCGAAAACCTTACGCCTGATATTTTCGGATTTTCCGACAATTATTACTGTGTTTGTGACATATCAATGTCCCCCTCTAAAGGGGAGGATATGCACAAGTACCAAAATTGTGAACCCAGTGAATACATATTAAAAACGCTATTTCCAAGCGATATTATTCGTGCCCCTTGCGGAAACCCGTTTCTCATCACCGATAGTTTTAACCTACAGAAGCGGTCGGGATACAATTTAATTCAAGTCTACCAACCTGGCGAAGCTTTAATTGACAGGCTTGACGACATTCAATTGAAACAAGTGCTGGAACACTGGAACGGTTTTCTTGTTCCACCACCAAGTTATTCATTGCTGGCAGTTCCGGAATCTTCGATTGAAGAGTTGAAATTTCCAATATGTGGGATTATGAAATGGGTAGCAGACCAGGATGAGCCGGTGAAGATAGAGACAATAGTGGAAAAACTACTCGGTAGTCTATATTCTTCTTTTAGCAAAAGAGGTATTGCCCAACTAAGAGGCAATGTTGAGAATATCATTTACGATTTGAGGAAAGGCCCGCTTTCTGAATATATGGATTACAATCCGAAAGGAAAAACCGTGAAAATTAATCTGGATACCTCAAGCGCTCCAAGAAAAAAAGCATTTTCGGATAAGTTGAATACATGGCTAAATATAGTTCCGATTGAAAGATATCTTGAGGAAGAGGATACGGAAGAGGACACCTGATTAATTCAATTATCTCTCGCCTTCTCGTCCTCGCGCTTCATCGTAGCAGGCATTCTCCCACCAGCATGCCCCGCCTGTGAGGGCGGGGTATTCGTAGCATTCTGGGATTAGGTGAGGGCTCCCCACGGCTAAAGCCGGGGGCATCCCTACCCGTTTCACACTGAATGACATGATTACATTGGTTGAAATGTGTCATCCAGTATGATTCGTGTTTGCCAATAACGCGCAATAACGGGGGAGCCCTTTAACTGAACAATCCTCTCCTTCTGATGTGGCTTTGAACTGCGATATATCGCCTTTCATCCGCAGACCTAAAGGTCGCGGCATCCAGGCGAGGCATGTTCAGTGACAAACACCATAATATAAATCCCTTAAAACCTCGCCTGTAAGGGCGGGGATGTGAGGCCTCCCCAACATCCCCAGGCCTCCGTTTGAAAGCTCTTGCACAGGAACGATTCCTCATCCTTCGTTTCACCAAT
>JAUSPR010000069.1 GCA_030655715.1 Thermoplasmata archaeon | reverse complement strand
TATGTCCGAGATAACGCCGCGCGGAATTTATGCATCTGGCAAGTCAGCCACCGGCGCGGGTTTAACTGCCGCAGCCGTGAAGGACGATTTCGGGGACGGCCGCTGGACCCTGGAGGCCGGCGCTCTGGTCCTTGCTGATAAGGGACTTGCATGCGTTGACGAGCTGGACAAGATGTCTCCCCAGGACAGGAGCAGTATGCACGAGGCCATGGAGCAGCAAACCATTTCTGTCGCGAAGGCCGGAATAAATGCCACATTACAATCCCGTTGCTCTGTTTTGGGCGCTGCCAACCCCAAGTACGGCAGGTTCAGCCTCCAGGAGTACATAGCAGACCAGATAAATCTCCCGCCAACACTGCTTTCCAGGTTCGATTTGATTTTCCCGCTTCAGGACAAACCGGACGCCATTGAGGACGGTAAAATTGCAGATCACATTTTGAACTCGCACCTTGTCGGCGAGATGAGGGAACGTTATAACTATCAGAGCGAAACCGATTCTGATTTTGACCAGGCGGATTTCGAATTCATGGACAATACCCGCAAACCGCTTATCGACCCGGTGTTGCTCAGAAAATACGTATTCGTGGCCAAGAGGCACAAGTTTCCGATTCTCACCCGGGAGGCCATGGAGCGCATGAAAGCGTATTATCTTGAAGTCAGAAAGCTGAGCGAGAGCGGCGAGGCAAAGGCCATTGCAATCACTGCCAGACAGCTGGAAGGTTTCGTGCGTGTTGCAGAGGCCAGTGCCCGTCTGAGAATGGCTGAAGAGGTAACCATTGATGACGCGGAACGCGCAATCAAAATTGTCCGGGAATACCTGAGGCGCGTTATCGGTCGCGGCGGGGACGAACTGGAATGGGATTCTGATTCACTTTACACGGGCGTGCCACAGAGCCAGCAGCAAAGGCGTCTTGCCCTTAACAGCGTGATGAAGGAACTATTGGCCGAAGAAAGTCAGGGTTTCACGCGCGACCAGGTGCTTGAGGAGGCCGAATCAAGAGGCATATCTCAGGACAGAGCCAATGCAATTTGGGAAAGCATGAGAAAAAGCGGTGAAATCTTCGAAACCGGTAAAAAGGACGGCAAGGCATTGTACAAGCTGGTGCATGAATTATGATAATGGCAAGAATACACCATATCAGCAATGAAACAATTCTCGCGGCCTGCGATTCGGAATTGATGGGCCAGACCCTGGAGGACGAGGACGTACGTTTGCACATTGACACAGTCTTTTTCGGAGGAAACACGGTTACGGAAGAGGAATTCCGCGGCATGCTGGCTCAGGCAACTTCAGCCAATCTTGTTGGGAAAATTACCGTCAAAATCGCGATAGAAATGGAATGCATACACCAGGACGCGGTGGCCGAAGTTTGCGGCATACCGTATGCAATGCTTTTCTGCATGGGGTGATATTTTGTTCTGTGTTGAATGCGGTTCAGAGGACAAGGTATATGGTCATCTGTGCAAAAATTGCCTTCTTTCCAAGAACCTTATTACTCCGCCTGATTACATCGAGGTTCATGTCTGCCTGGGCTGTGCCAGGGTGCTGAGCGGCGGCTCTGTCTGGAAGAAAATGGCGCATGAGGATGAGGCTGCAACCGTACTAGCGGCCGCTTCTAAATCGCATGTCGAGGCCAAGGAATTGCGCTGGGAAGTTCCAAGTTTTCCTGCTGACAAGGGTGAGCACAGGGTGCTTTGCACTGCCATTTCCATGATTGGCGGCGAGGAACTTGCAATAGACTTCGAAATCGGCATTCGTATCAGATTTCAGCAATGCCAATCCTGCTCCCGGCAGAGTGGCGATTACTATGAGTCAATAATCCAGTTGCGCATTGACGACCTGAGCGTGAAAGACGCTGAAATTGAACTCGCCGAAGAATCCGCGCTCGTTTTCAAGATGGTGGAAGAAAGTTCTGATGAAAACGCATTCATTTCAAAATGTTCGCTCGTGAAGGGCGGTATGGATTTTTATATTGGTTCCACTCCATTGGCAAGGGCCATTGCCAACAAGTTCAGAAATCGTTACGGTGCAATTACTACTGAATCCCCGTCAATCATCGGCATGAAGGACGGTCGTGATATGTACAGATTCAGCATCGCAGTCAGGCTTCCCACTCACAGGGAAGGCGATGTTGTTGCCCTGGACAAAAAAATCCATGTTGTGGAATCCAGCGGTAAAATCATTACTCTCAAGAACGTTTCTAACGGCCAGATAGTGCGCCTTTCTCCGGACGCACCAACTCTGAAGCCTGTTGCCAAATTTCACGAATTGAAAGACGTGGTCGTCGTAACTCATGACAAGACCACCATTCAGGTACTGGATCCGGACAGCATGGTTGCGGTCACGCTTCGCAAACCTCCGTATCTCACTAAGATAGGGGAGACCGTGCCAGTGGTCCGATACGACAATGTCCTGTATGTGGTTTGAAACTATCAGCAAATATTGCGATAATTAACAATTTTGTAAACTACCAGCCCCTAAAGTGTCCAACATTTGTTGCCAGGGCTGGAAGTTTACGTGCGTAGGCCATGCACCTGATTTATCAAAGCAGATGGCTTTGATTTCATATGCAAAATAGTGCACGGTGCATGGCGGTCTTTCACGTTTTTACTTCTCATGCCGATTCATCTCAGCCCCGAAAAACTGAGCATTCTCGACATATGTGCAGTAAATTGAGGTAAATATTTAAACCATATTAGCCTATATCGACGCGTAGGTAGAAGATCCGTACGAAGGGCCTTGCCTAGTAGTGGAGGATTAGACATGGAAGATGGATTCGTGAAGACATACATAGATGGTTTCGATGACAAGTTACAGGGGGGAATTCCCGAGGGAAGCGTTGTCCTGCTCGTGGGCCAGCCCGGAACGATGAAGTCCTCCATTGCCTTCAACCTTCTGTTCAACAATGCCGCCCAGGATGATAAAAAAGCACTTTATGTAACTCTGGAGCAAAGCTCAAAGAGCCTGACGAAACACATGGTCAGCATGGGCATGGACCCGAAACAGGTAATTGACAAGATGGAGATAATTGACATCGGCCTGATAAGGAAGAAACTGACTCAACTCCAGGACCAGAGCTGGATGCAGGTCTTCAAAATGTACACGAAGAACCTGAAAGAAACAAATGATTATCAGCTCCTCGTGATTGACTCATTACCGGTTCTCAATGTTCTTGCCAAGTTCTCCAACCCCAGGGAGGAACTGTTCCATCTTTTCGAATGGCTCAGGGACCTGGGCGTGACAACGCTCATGATAACAGAAATGACCCCGGACAGCGCCAAATTTGCAGAGTTCGGTGAGGATTTCCTTGCTGACGGAATAATATACCTGCGCATGGCCGAGGTAGGGGACATAAGCGTCCAGCGCCAGATACGATGCGTCAAGATGCGCTCGGTGAACCATAACGGAGATTACCATTCCCTTCTATTTGATGGCGGCCAATTCAAGGCTACGAAGGCAATAACCCAATCGAGAGGATAATCATGTTAGACCGGCGTTTGAAAGTCAAAATTTGTATGGTCGGTGACTCTGCCGTTGGCAAGACCAGTCTTATCAAGAAATTCGTTCTGGATATTTTCGATGACGCCTATATCACCACCATCGGCACAAAGATTACCAAACGTCCCATGAAGTTCATGGAAACCACGAATGAAGTATCAATGGACATGATGATATGGGACATAATGGGCCAGACAAGTTTCCGTTCGCTTCTTCAGGACGCGTATTTCTATGGCACTCACGGCGTTCTGGCAGTGGTTGACTCCACCCGTCCAGAAACCCTGGAGAACATCCATGAATGGGTCGATTCCATTCGCCAGGTCGTGGGCGAGGTTCCGATGGTCTTCGTGGCAAATAAATCCGATCTCGATGCCGTAGTAACCATGGAGATGCTGGACAAGGAGCTTGACCGTTATGAATCCAAATTCCTCTATTGCAGCGCCAAGACCGGCGACAACGTTGTAGAAGCCTTCAAATTCCTCGGCGAAGGAGTTATAGACAAATATTTTCCCGAGATGAGGACCTGAGAGCATGGCAGGCAAGCTGATTAAGAAGGTTTGCTTGCTCGGAGATTCCTCTGTCGGAAAAACTTCCCTGGTCAGAAAATACGTTTACGACACTTTTGACGATTCTTATATCGCGACCATCGGCACCAAGACCGTTAAAAAAGAGCTTAAAATTGAATATTTTGGAAAAGAGGTAGAGCTTGTCCTCATGATTTGGGACATAATCGGCCAAAAGGAGTACCGCCGCGTGCAATCCATGAGCTTTTCTGGCACGAGCGCAGCCATGGTCGTGTGCGACATCACGCGCGCAGAAACACTGGAAAGCATACGGGACTACTGGGTTCCGGAGCTTCAGAAGGTTGCAGGCAAAATTCCCATGGTCTTCATGGCCAATAAATGCGACCTTGTTGGAAAAGAAGGCTTTGACGGTTCAGAGCTTGGCAAGCTTGCAGCGGAGCACAAGAGCACCTACATGCTAACGTCTGCCAAGACCGGCGAGAACGTTGAAAATGCCTTCTTGACCCTGGGCAAGGCCCTGGTCGGCGGTAAAGGCGATGTGGAAGTTTCAATCAAAACCCAGGAAGCCAAGCTCAGCCCTGCGGAGGTTCTGGACAATATATTCTCCCATTTCGTGGAACATTACGGTCAAGAAACAGATTTCGCCATGGCCATTATCCGGAAGCAGTGCAATGACATCGGCCTGGATATAAAAAGTCCCTCCAAGGGCTCGATTGTCAGATTGATTGACAAGCTGGCTGAGGTTGAGAGGGACACGCTGTCTGTAGGTCAGATAGGTAAGAACAAGGTGGAAAGAAGGAACTTCTTATTACGCATGTGAGCCTGGATTTTTTCCCAAAACTAGCTGCCTAGCAGCTCGTTCCTCTTATCGGTGAAACTGTCCTTTCCCCATGCCAGCATCAGACTCAGAGGACTCTTTTTCCTGGCCAAAGCAAGCATGTCCCCGGAAATCTTCCTTACATCCCATTGGGCATGGGCATCCTCCCTCAATCTGGATATGTGATGCATCTCGCGCGCATTCGCCCGGATTAACATTCGACGCCTGTGCCCGTTGGTGAGCACGTACTGTGCCGCCGCCCGATCGTACTTTGCGAGCTCATAGTACGCTTCCGAGCTTTGCCTGTAATTCGTTTCGAACTCGGCCTGCAAGCCAGTATCTATCACGGAAGGGGGATATGTGAATCCGAGCTCCGGATCATACTGCTGAACAAGCTGGGAGGACATCCTGTGCCTCTTCATCTGTCCGTAACACGCGGAGCTCAGGACGACCTCGAACGTGAAATCGGTAAATTCGAACTCCCTTGTGGCGGATTCCCATGGATTCGAGTACGCAAGAAAATCCTGAATGAATGCTTCGGCTCCTCCGTCCCTGATCAATTTATCCGCGGCCTCACTGCACGCTTCCGCCGAAGCCAGGGTATGGGAGTGGAGGATGGCCTGCAAGGTCGCGTTATCCGCCGACTTGCTCCAGTCTATCAATTTGACATCACCGCTGGCGGGGTACTCCTGGATAGAGGATATTTCGCCAAATTCCTCCAAGGTCCTGGAGGCAAGTCTTGAGGCATTGGGATGGGTCTTGATGAAATAGTCGTCGTTCAGGGGCCGGCCGAATTCCTTCAGGTACTCCATGGGGTCCGTGAGAAGGATGAGCGAGGGCGCGACATTCCCGGCAAGTTTGAAGAATTGCTCTCCGAGGGTCTTGACCTCATCGAGCGGATTGCCTCTCATTCGCCTTATCAGGTACTCAAGATTACGAGCGTTGGCCGTGAAACCGAGCTGTGCCTTGGTGGCGAGACCTACGGCGTACCTCGCATCCTCCTTGGCATATCCCTCGACGACTCGCCTTTCCCATTTCTTCTCCAGCATAGAGGGGTATTTCCCTTTGAAATATTCCAGAAGTATCTTGAAGGCCTTCGTGTAAAGCTCATTCTGTTCTTTCATTGTCTTTTCAAATAACGGTCTGCATTCTCCCTCGAACTCCTTCGGGAGGATATGGTCTCCAACCAGTTCCTGGTATCTCTGGGATTTTTCCGTGTATGAGCAGAGCCGGTGCCATTCAAGAGATTCCACGCAAAGCCTTGAGATGTCAAGGATGTCAAAGTTGAACACGGCATGCTCGGCAACGGATTGATGGTTCATCTCGAATACGATGCTCCTGGCGGACTTTCTTGCTGCCTCAACATCCTCAATGGACTTTTTTCTCAGCTCCGTGACGGGTGATGAATCCCTGCTTATCCTAGCATAAGCCACGGCTACTGTTTCAGGCGTCAGGGGCAGGCCTTTCAGACTCTCAGTGGCTCGCACTTTCTCGATGATGGTTGAATCAATGTTATAACCGGCCAATTTCACTTCCATGTTCTCGCCCAGAAATTATGATAGGGCCTGTAATGAAGAATACTTATAAAATATGTTCGACCTGGAAATCTCCAAAGATGGAGGCAAAGGAGAATCCGTTGCATGCCGTGAGATTACCCGCATTGGTAATCTAGGTGGCCTGGCCCGGGGGAAAAGGTGCCCTACCGACCTTAAAACCTCCATCCACGGGTAAGAGTTCAGTATTCTGAAGTTTGCCCCTCGATTGTAAATTTGTTAATTGTAAATTTGTTAATTGTAAATTTGTTAATTGTTGCTGGCAATTTATCGTTCCGTCAATTACCAAATTGAAAATTACTCGATTTAAAATAGCCATCCGTCAATTA
>JAUSPR010000067.1 GCA_030655715.1 Thermoplasmata archaeon | reverse complement strand
ATCGTTTCCCTTTCTGGACTCCGACAAGGCCATCGGAGAACACGCCCACGACTGGAGACCCAAGCCATATCTCTACATTTTTCAGTTCTTCGACCTCTTCAGCCATCAGGGTTCCGATATCCATGCCGCGCATGCCTGCATTACAATCCCTTACAGAACCGAAGAAATTATGTGTCTGGAGGCCCAATTTGCCCCCAAGAACTTCTTTATCGTCAGCTATAATAATCTTGAGACCAGCTACTGAAAGTTCAATTGCCGCAGACAGTCCGGCAGGACCCGCACCGATAATTAGGATGTCCGTTTCTATGACCGGTATCGGCCCGGATTTTGGGAGTACGTCATCCGCCAGAAGTTCCGGAAGGCCCTCGATAGAACGAACATCCATACCTTCCTCAACCGTGGTGATGCATGCTTTCTTCGGGTTGCCATTGACCAGTACTAGGCATTGCGCGCATTGGCCGTTGGCACAGAATATGCCCTGCGGTGCTCCATCCTTGTGATGCGTGTTGAAAACATTGATCCCATTAGCAATCATGGCGCTGGAAATGGGTTCTCCCGGCCTGGCCTTGTAGGGGGTTCCGTTGAATGTGAAATTGACCGAGGGTTCAGGCCCGATTGGCAATATTGGGTGAGCATGAATTCTTTTTTCCGTGACCATTATTCCTCACCTCCCAGCATTGATGCCAGATAAGTGAAAATGTCCACAACCTTGACAGGACTTGTACACCAACCGCCCGTTACAGCATGAAGGTGGGCTGCGCATCTGGTAGAACCAGTAACCAGAGTACTGGCACCTGCTTCCTCAGCGGATTTAAGCAATATTTTTGCCTCCTGCTTCGATTCATTACTAACGTCACGCCAGCCAGTATCACCACAATTTCCATGGATCTTCTGAACTTTCAGACCCGGAATCAGGTCAAGCAATTTCAGACAATTGTCATCGAATTTACCTGCTCCAGCGCAGGCTGGGTGATATGCTATTACATCGGAAGTCTTCATAAATTCACCGGATAATTTGTCTTTTAAAATTTTTGGGAGAGATTCAACCGGGCATGCCAGTTCCATTTTTTCGAATGTGTTGAAGATTTTTGGCGTAGCAAGAACGAAGATATTTGTATTACTTTCATTTACTTTTTTCACGACTGATTTGGAATATGATTCATAAAGAGAATCCATCCCCCATTCCTTTAGACTCGTTCCGGAAATATGAATCCCACTGGCGATCTCATAATCTATTTCTGCTTTTTCAAGAAGTATTTTTATCGAATTCAGAACTTCTGACTCATGAATACCGTAGGCTTCAAATGTTGGTTCTGACATGGCCAGGCATCCATAGCCAAGAAGTATTTTGCCCTTAGATTTGATCTCTACCACTCTATCGGGCTGTGCCATCAGTATCTGAACCGCGTTAAGGCACCGGCCAAGGTTGGACTTGATATCTGGAATTTTGCCGGCAGTAGATTGAAACTTTTCCAAGACCTGGACATTTTTTATAAATTCCCCGAAGGTATCATCATCGTCCAGGTATGAAATCCTTCCTGGTTCAATGTCTATGGCCTCAAGTATGGATTGGCATGATTTCACCACATCCGGGCCCATCCAGGTTCCGGGCAGATAGTGGCACTCATCATCAGCACACCCGCGAACTGCCACAGCCTTTGCGCCCAGGGCTAGTGCCTCAAGAAGCAATGCTGGAGATGTGCGTCTCGTGCATTGAAGTTTCACTTCCCAGGGTTCTGATTCAATACTTGGGTCTGAGTCATTCCAGATGCAGGAAAACGTAATGATGTGGTCATTATTTATTGAGTTTTTAACGGCATCATGCACTCTTGGAAGTATGCTGGCGTCCCCCATGAAACCCATAGATATTGCGCCAGTCGGACAGGCTGCCAGACAAGCACCGCACCCCCTGCATGCAGTGAGTTCGACCTGGGCATTGCTATTTCCCTCTATATCGAATATTGTCCTGATGGCCTTGTATGAGCAGGATTCCTCGCATTTTCCGCAAGCAATGCAGAGTGTTTTATCAACTTTAGCCAGTAGTGATTCGATTTTCAAGGGAATCTTCTTCTCCTCAGATTCCAGGTTCCACTTACCTTCCGGTTTCTCATGGGCTTCCTTGGCCAGCTCGAAAGGAACCTTTGCCAGTTCTGCTTCCACACCACCGGGAATGGAGATTACTGCGTTCCGATAATCACATACCGCAAGACAAACAGAGCACACACCACAACTTCCGCAGCGACGACATCGGGATGCCTCTGTTATGGCTGCCCTTTCTTCAATACCCATTTCCACTTCACCAAACGTTGACTGGCGTTTCTCCATCGGAATGAAGCATGTTCCTCCGCGCTGGCTTGTTTCCGGTTCAGGAGCTTCCACGACCACCATTTCGCCATGTTTCTTTTCTGATTGTTCTCCGAGAAGAGACTTAATAACTCCGGCCGCAACGCAATGGCCGCTGCCGATCGCATTGACAATGGTGGACGGGCCAGTTGTTATATCTCCTGCAGCAAATAACCCTTTAACAGAGGTCATTCCGTCTTCATTCGTTTCAACGGTTCCTCGCTTTGTCAATTTTATTCCGGATTTTTCGAAGCTTGCCAATTCCGGTTTAGAGCCGATGGCTAATATAACCTGTTCCGCATCCAGAGAGAAATAATCATCAGGTATTGGGACAGGCGAACTTCTTCCAGATGCATCTGGCTCTCCTAGTTTTGCCCTTTGAAATTTGACTGTTAATTTGCCATTATCAAAACTTATTTCAGCAGGCATGGCAAGGAAATTAAAGCTGATACCTTCCTCCTCTGCATGGGTGATTTCTTCCGGGTCTGCTGGCATCTGTTCCTTGGTCCGCCGATAGGCAATTGTCACATTACTTCCGAGCCTCAAAGCGGTTCTGGCAGAATCTAAAGCAGCATTACCGCCGCCAATCACTATGGTTTTTCCGGGAAGTTTGGCAACAGCCCCCTCCAAGACATTTTTCAGGAAATCGAGGCAGTCAATTACATTTTTGAAATCCTCGCCAGGAATGCCAGGAAGAATAGATGATTGACACCCCATTGCCAATATTACCACGGAATAGCCTTTTTCAAGCAATTCAATGGGATTTTCAATCCTTTTTCCCTGTTTTATTTCAATTCCGAGGGACTGGATGTCACGAATTTCCGTTCTCACAATATTTTTTGGAAGCCGGAAATCCGGTATGCCCCATGAAAGAAGGCCACCCGCAGTCTGTGCGCTATCGAAAACAGTTACATGGAATCCTGTAAGTGCCAGGTCAGATGCTGCAGTAAGACCAGCCGGACCGGAGCCCACAATGGCAATTTTCTGTTTGTGGATTACGGGTTGGGCAATGCCCGGCTTCTTTCTTGAAAGCTCATAATCGGAGGCAAATCTCTTCAGTGATTTTATGGAAACAGGTTGGTCAATATCTTTTCTTCCACATTCTGCTTCGCAAGGATGCGTACACACCCGGCCGCAAATTCCCGGAAAAGGATTGGCCATGCGAATTATCTGGACAGCTTCTTCATATCTTCTGTCAGCGATAAGGTTCACATAAGCCTTTATGTCCACGCCGGCCGGGCAGCCCAACGAACATGAGGTCTGGCCCTCCGTGTAAATGAGATATTTACCTGATGGGCTAACGAGCATTCTCTCGCCTTTCGCCATGTTCCGCAACACATTGCCGTGTTTCGACATTCCATTCACACCCGAATTTTGAACCCGAGAGGTGAGTAATGAGGCGGTTTAAAACCTTGCGCCCGGTAATCTCATCGCCCCTAGACTGCAGATTACCGG
>JAUSPR010000061.1 GCA_030655715.1 Thermoplasmata archaeon | reverse complement strand
ATCCGCCACCGTATCCCGATTCCCGCAATCACAGTAACCAATCAGATTCCCGAATAGACATATTGCCAGCAACAATTAACAAATTTACAATCAACAAATTTACAATCTCTTGGGCAAACTTCAGAAAACTGAACTCTTACTGTCTCTATAATGTAGGGGCGTTGGTGAGCGTTGATGATGCGCTCCACACCCGGCCCTCACAGGCAGGGCTTAAAGGGAGAAATGCACGCTGTCCATCACCAGGCCTGGTTCGAACAACCAGGCCCACAACCCCGCCCTCACAGGCGGGGTATGGTAAAGGGGCCGGTGCCATGGCCTCTTCTCAATCGAAAATCTGCATTTCATGAGGCCCAAACCGACTCCCCATTCCTGATTCCCCGTTATTACAAAACTATATTTCATACAATCATATTCCAATCAGTATGAACGTCGCGGCCCTGTTCTCAGGAGGAAAAGACTCAACCCATGCAATCTACCTGGCTCAGCAGCGTGGCTGGAACATATCTCCCCTGATTACTATGATTCCGGAAAAGGGGGAATCATACATGTTCCACGTCCCCAATATCGGCCTGTGCAAGATGCTGGCCGAGGCAATGGGCATTCCCCATGTTGAATGGAAAACCGCTGGCGAGGAAGAGAAGGAACTTGAGGACCTGAAGAAGGCCCTGGAAGGTCATGGGGTTGAAGGCATCATAACTGGTGCAATAGCCTCGGACTACCAGGCCACAAGGATTGACAGGTTATGCAATGAACTGGGCATGAAATCTTATTCCCCGCTCTGGCGATGGAACCAGAAAGATGTCTTATCCGACATTTTGAACGCTGGGTTCAAGGTACTAATTGTCGGTGTCTATGCCGAAGGCCTGGGAAAGGAATGGCTGGGCCGCGAGTTGGACCAAAAGGCACTTGCTGACCTGGAAAAGAATGCCGAAAAAAGCCGGATAAACATCAGCGGGGAGGGCGGGGAATTTGAGACGCTGGTCATTGACGGCCCCAATTTCCTGAAAAGACTGGAAATTATCGACTCGGAAATCAACTGGCAGGGCAATCGCGGCGAGTTCGTCGTGAAGAAGGCCAGGCTGATTGATAAATAATCATTTTTGCGGCAGTATGATAACTTTCACCGAGTCCCCGCCGCCAGCAACCAGGTCAAACCCTTTCTGCGCGTCTCCGAGTCCATACCTGTGAGTTATCATGTCCTCGACCGGCACACTGCCAGCCCTGATTAATTCCAGCGCGGCAATATGGTCTGCGGGTGCGCCAGCATAGGTAGTCATCAGAGTAACTTCCTTCTTCCAGAACACATCGTTGATTGAAAAAGGCAATGTCTGGCCCTCGCCAGTCGGAGCAAAGAACAATACTGTTCCGCCTTTATCGACAACCTCCAGTGCGGCCTCTATGGCTGGCAAGGCCCCGGTGCAGACAATAACATTTTTCGCCTTCTTCCCATCATTGGCCTTGATAAGATTCTTGACCAGGTCTTTATCAGAGAAGAGAGAAAGATCAGCGCCGAACCTCATGGCCATGTCGTTACGATATTCTGAGATATCTGCGGCAATAATTTTTCCTGCGCCCATGGCCCTGGCCAGGCTGACATGCAGCAATCCGGAAATTCCCACACCGATGATGAACACGCTGGCGCCGTGCTGAATGTTCATCTTTTTCTGGCCGCGCAGAACGCAGGCCAGCGGTTCAGCGAAGGTCGCTTCTTCAAAATTTACCGGTTCTGGAATATGATACACGCCTCGGTCAACGTTTATGGCCGGCAGCCTGACATACTCCGCAAATCCGCCCGGGTAAAAGTTCGTACCCCCCTGAAGGCTCTTGCAGGCCGTGTGGTCGCCGTGATGGCAGTAATCACAGGTATTGCACGGCACATGATGGCTCGCAACGATTTTGTCCCCGACCTTGAACTTCACCACGTCAGCGCCAACCTTCTCCACAGTGCCGGAGACCTCATGGCCCAGCACCAGTGGAACTTTTTCGCATCGGTACCATTCCATGACGTCGGAGCCGCAGATTCCGCTGGCCTGAATTTTCATGAGAATTTCGTCCGTTCCGATTTCCGGTACTGGCATCTTTTCAAGTCTGAC
Organism: Thermoplasmata archaeon; assembly: GCA_030655715.1. Lineage (GTDB taxonomy): Archaea > Thermoplasmatota > Thermoplasmata > SG8-5 > SG8-5 > UBA147. Next base: position 2,267 of record JAUSPR010000061.1, on the reverse strand, counting down.
ATCCTTATTGGAATAGTACATGGCCACGCGCATCTGTTTCTTCATGCGAGACCTCAAGGCATGAATGTAAATTAATGTTCTGTCATGTTTGTTAAAAACGCCATTGCGAAAACATAAATAGGGAAGAAAATATCGGCAATCAATGGCAGTCATAACAATGAGCTACAGAGACCTGGTGAATCTCATAGGCCAGGACATTTCACAGGAAGAGTTGCTGGCAATGCTGCCCATGATGGGCTCGGACATTGACAGCGTTGACGGCGACGTGATGAACGTCGAGTTCTTCCCCAACAGACCGGATTTATACTCGGTTGAAGGCGTGGCCAGGGCAGTGCGCGGCTTTATGGGCAAGGAAACCGGTCTTGCGCAATATCCTGTGGAGCATACAGACAATGTCCTGAATGTTGACCCTTCAGTGGCGAAGATTCGCCCGTTCATTGTGGCTGGCATTGTTCGCAATGTCAAGATGACGGACGAGCTAATTGCTTCACTCATGGAGGCCCAGGAGAAGCTTCATCTCACTCTCGGCAGGAAGCGGAAGAAGGTCGCAATCGGTGTTCATGACATGAGCCAGTTGAAGTTTCCATTCACCTACAAAGCTGTTGACCCGAAGAAGACGAAGTTCGCACCGCTCGGTTACACCATAGAAATGGACATGTCTGAGATACTCACCAGGCATGAAAAAGGAATGGAATATGCCTGGACCCTGGAAGGCAAGCCTCTGTATCCGATAATTCTTGACGCGGACGGAAAAGTTCTCTCTTTCCCGCCAATAATCAACGGCAATATTACTACGGTTACAGACAATACAACCGACCTTTTTCTTGATTTGACTGGCACAGATTTAAACACTCTGAAAACTGCACTAAACATCATTGCCGCCTTGCTTGCCGAAAGAGGGGGCCAGATTCAAACGGTGAAAGTGATTTACCCGGATGAGGAGATGATACTTCCAGATATGGAACCGCGGAAACGCCTGCTCATGGTTGCAGAGGCCAATGCCCTGCTGGGCACAAATTATTCTGCAGAGCAGATTGTCCAGTTCCTCGGTAAGATGAGGTTCGGTGCCGAAGCGTCTGGCGATGAAATTTCTGTTCAAGTTCCCGGGTACAGGAATGACATAATCCACAGCGTTGACCTGATGGAGGACATTGCGATAAGCGCTGGCTACGATAAGATTGTCGGAACAATGCCAAAGAGCCGCACGTTTGGCGCGGAACTGCCCCTGGAAGTTCTTTCAAATAACGCAAGAAAGTTAATGGTTGGCCATACATACCTGGAAGTGAAGAGCCTTGCCCTTTCCTGCGAGAAAGAACAATTCGAGATGATGCTCAGACCAGAATCGTCAGACCTGATTAAGATCCAGAACCCGATAAATGAATACCTGACTTGTGTGCGGATGACATTGGTCCCTAGCATGCTGGCTGTATTCAGGGCGAATAAACACCGGGACCTACCTCAGAACATATTCGAGGTAGGCAGTATCGGGTCCGGCGTCCAAACAATTCGCCATCTGGCAGCTTTATCCCTGCACTCCAAGGCATCATTCACCGAGGCCAAGTCGCTCGTCCAGACAGTATTGAGAGACCTAAATATTCGATTCACGCTCGGGCAATGTGATGACCCGGCCTACATTCCTGGCCGAGCAGCAGAAATACTGGTAGATGGAAAGTCCATTGGCAATTTCGGGGAGTATCATCCACAAGTCCTTGAGAACTTCGAGCTCGGGTATCCGGTGGCAGGATTCGAGATAGAGCTTGAGATTGAAAAACCACCATTGCCACCTCCCTCAATAGAATCAGGGATGGTTGAAGTAGAATAAGTTCAACGCAATTTTTTAAAATTAAAATAGAGCGCCGAGGGGGAGATTCGAACTCCCGTGGTGCAGGGCACCACCGGCTCTCAAGGCCGGCGCCGTATTCCGGAACGGCTGGCGCGCAATGCACCAGACGCCTAACCGGGCTTAGCTACCTCGGCATTTATCAGATTAGAACTAGCATCCAAGTAATGTATTTATCTCTATTGGATGCCGTTATCCTGGCGGGTACATCCATTCACCGCATATAGCACATTGAAATGGTTGCGAGCCAGGCATCGCTGAAACCGTATTTCCGCATCTCTGGCAAGTCAGGATGCAGGGCTGTGGATACCCGTACTGCGGGGGTGCCTGCCCGTATGCTGGCTGATAATATTCAGGCTGCTGGTATTCTCCGGCATGCTGCTGTTTTTGACCGAGCCGGAAATACTCGCTATTGTCCAGAATCAGG
>JAUSPR010000059.1 GCA_030655715.1 Thermoplasmata archaeon | reverse complement strand
ACAGACACCCATGGTCTACACCATCTGGTCTATGAAGTGGTGGACAATAGCATTGATGAGGCTATGGCTGGCTACTGTACCGAGATATATGTCACTCTTGATCCCGCAAAGGGTACGGTCACAGTTCGCGATAACGGGCGTGGCATCCCGGTTGGCCTGCTCCCCAAATACAAGAAACCTGCCCTGGAAATCGTCATGACCAAGCTTCATGCTGGCGGCAAGTTCGACAGGAAGAGCTACAAGGTCTCTGGCGGATTGCACGGCGTCGGGGTGTCGGTCGTCACCGCACTCTCCGAATGGTTGGAAGTTGTTGTGGAACTTGATGGTAAGTTCCATTCCATGAGATTGGAAAGGGGTATTCCCGTAGGCAAGATGAAGATCTATGGAGAAACTGAATGCCGCGGAACCACTGTCACGTTCAAACCGGACGGAGAAATATTCGAAACTGTCGAATTTGATTATAATATAATTGTAACGAGAATGAGGGAGCTAGCCTTCCTCAATAGCGGACTAAGCATTACCGTCGAGAAGGAAGGGGATGCAGAGGCCAAGAACGTGTTCAAGTTCGAGGGAGGCATAGTTGAGTATGTCAAGTTCATCAACAAGGCTAAAAGCGCCCTGCACCCCGAGCCAATCTATTTCGTCGGTAGCAAGGACGATACACAACTGGAAATCGCGATGCAGTATACGGACAGCTACCGTGAATCTATTCATACTTATGCCAACAATATCAATACGATAGAAGGCGGTACGCATCTGAGCGGTTTCAAATCCGCGCTGACCAGGACGCTTAATGATTATGCAAAGAAAAATAATTACCTCACTGATAAAAATATGGCACTGAGCGGTGAGGATGTGAGGGAAGGTCTCACGGCCATCCTGAGCGTGAAATTGTCCGAACCGCAATTCGAAGGCCAGACAAAGACCAAGCTGGGAAACAGCGACATCCGGGGCATAGTTGAGTCCCTGGTAAATGAGAAACTGGCAGAATTTTTGGAAGAAAACCCCAAGGTCGCGGAGACCTGTATTCAAAAATCCATAGTTGCGGCACAGGCCAGAGAGGCAGCAAGAAAAGCCAGAGAACTCACTCGCAGGAAAGGCTTCCTCGAGGGCGGCGGATTGCCTGGAAAACTTGCAGATTGCTCGGAAAAGGACCCTGCCAAGTCCGAATTGTACATTGTAGAAGGAGATTCCGCAGGCGGCTCTGCCAAACAAGGCCGTAATCGTGAGTTCCAGGCCATACTTCCGTTAAGGGGTAAAATTCTGAATGTGGAGAAGGCCAGGCTGGACAAGATTCTCAGAAACAATGAAATAAGAACCATGATCACGGCCTTCGGCACGAATATAGGCGAGGAATTCAATATCGCGAAAGTCAGGTATCATAAAATCATCATTATGACGGATGCAGATATTGATGGCGCTCATATCCGGACATTGTTGCTCACGTTCCTTTACAGATACATGAAGCCATTGATTGAGTCTGGCTACGTTTACATTGCCCAACCGCCGCTTTACCGTGTGTTCAAGGGCAAGCAGGAACACTGGGTGTTCACGGACGCCGAGAAGAACGCATTGCAGAAGGAACTGGGCGATACCTGGGGCGTGCAGAGATACAAGGGTCTGGGAGAGATGAACGATCATCAGCTCTGGGACACGACAATGGACCCGAAAAATCGGATATTATTGCAAGTCACGATTGAGGATGCCTTGGCAGCCGACGAACTATTCACTATTTTGATGGGTGACGCGGTTGAGCCAAGAAGGGATTTCATAACCGCCCATGCAAAAGATGTTGTAAACCTGGATGTGTGATTATCATGATAGATAGAGATATCCAGACAAAAATAGATGCCCTTGTTGGAGAGTATCTTTCTTTGGAGAGTAAGAAGGGTTCTAAACTGAAGGAAATTAGCGAAGCCGATGTAAGGGCCAGCTTTATTGATAGACTATTTGATATATTGGGATGGAACATTCACGATGTCGATGAGTATAATCGAGAAAAGTATGTAAGAGATGTCGGCTTTGCGGACATTACTCTTCAGATTGATAATGAACCTGTTATTTTTGTCGAGGCAAAAAGATTCGGTTCTATACCTTTTGTGGACAGGGAAAAAACAGATTGGATTGAGGAAGAAAGACAGGTTTTAAACTATGCTGCTAGTCCGAGTAGAAAAATCAAATGGGCTGTGCTTACCAACTTTGAGAAATTCAGATTGTTCAATGCCCTGAATGGTATGTTGATATTGAGTTTTGAAAGTATTTATGACTATAAAGACAGGCTTCAGGACTTGCTATATATTTCAAAAGAAATGGTTAGTTCTGGAAGAATAAATGAACTTACTGAACGTGAGGAAAGGCCAGATATAGACGAGAGATTTCTCGTCAATCTCAAATCATGGAGATTATCCCTGGCTAAGTCTATATTTGAGAAAAATAAAGAAAATATAGTTCTCCAAGATGAGGACGGGAATATAGAAATTGAGAAACTTAAAAATGCAGTTCAAAGAATTCTTGACAGGCTAATTACTGTCCGCTACGCTGAAGATAAACTGATTTTGGACAGCCCAGATCAATTAAAACATATTCGGGATTCCTGGTATGCCACCCGTTCTTACTCATGTTTAGTCAAGAATCTGATGAACTTTTTCGAGGGATTCGACAGGATACACGACAGCAAGATTTTCGAGCGCGGCCACATATGTGAACAAGTGGAAATTGATGATGAAGTATTGGGCAAAATAATCGAGGAAATGTACAACATCAATTTCAGAAAATTCGATTTTGACGTTTTGGGCAATACCTATGAAACATATTTGGGTCATACCATCCACATAGATAATGAAGGAAATGTTTCACTAAAGCCCGCGCAGGCATCCAGAAAGGAACAAGGTATCTATTACACCCCGCCATATGTTGTTGATTACATTGTAAAAAACACAGTTGGCAAAGTATTAGAAGGAAAGAGTCCTGAAGAGGTAAAAAAGATACGGGTATTAGACCCTGCTTGTGGCTCCGGTTCATTTCTCATCAAAGCATATGATTATTTTCAAGAACACTATGCAGAACTTTCTAAAGCGGAGAAAAATAAGGTACTTAAATCAATGGCAAAGAACAATGGTCAACTGCCAGATGTTGAAATTGTTGATTACAGTGAATATGAAAAAGACATACTGAGAGACAATATTTTCGGTGTGGACCTAGATTCCCAGGCGGCAGAGATCGCATCAGTGAACCTCATGCTGAAGGCGCTTAGGCAGGGGGAGAAATTGCCGCTGATTCTTGGAGAAAATATCCAGGTTGGAAACAGCCTTATCAGTGGGACAGAAGTAGAATTGCAAAAATACTTTGGCAAGGACTGGCAGGAGAAAAAGCCGCTCAACTGGGAAGAGGCGTTTGCAGAGGCCATGGGAGAGGGCGGATTCGATGTGGTGATAGGGAACCCTCCATATCTCCAAATGCAAAAGGAGAATAAATGTGTTAGACAGTTTATGAGAGAAAAACACTCAAAAATTTATTCCAGTCAAAATGATTTATGGTATTATTTTATGATGAAAGGTATTGATTTATTAAAAGACGGTGGTTTTCTAGGTTTTATCACATCAAGATACTTTATGGAAGCGACTCATGCGAAAAATATACGAGATTACATAATTAAAAATATTAGTATAAAAGTTATTATAGATTTTGGAAAGGTACAAATATTTAAAGGGGTCGGAACCCACACAAGCATTATCTTATTAGAAAAGGATATATCGATGCAAGAAAAGAAGCCCCATAACAAAATCAAAGTAGTCCGAGTGATTAATTGGAATGCAGATAATGAAAAATTATTAGCCCACATCATAAAACATTTTTCAGATGTAAATTATCGGGATAATTATATTGAAGTTTTCCCTCTACTTCAGGAGAAACTAAGTGATGAAAGTTGGGTTTTAGCCACAGAAACCACATTAAATATTTTGTCTAAATTAAAATTAAATTCTGTTGAATTGTCCGAACTTTGTGATATTGGAACTGGAGTAAAATCAGGGTATGATAAATGTTTTGTCGTTGATGAAAAAGAAGTGAGAAAATATAATATGGAATTTCCCCTTCTTAGAAAATGGATAAAGAATAGTGATATTGATTCATACTATGTTAGAA
>JAUSPR010000049.1 GCA_030655715.1 Thermoplasmata archaeon | reverse complement strand
GTTGTAAGTAGGGGCGCTCATGCCCAGGGGTGCATAAGTTACACAATTAGCCCGGTTCACACGATTGAAAGGTATGTTGATGACCTGCTTAAACTTGAAAGCTGGGGCTGCCAGTCTGTCTGTATCAAAGACATGGCAGGTATGATATCACCATATTATGCACAGGGAATCATTCGTGGTTACAAGGACGCCGGTGGAAAAGCACCAATCGACCTTCACAGCCATTATACCAGCGGCATGACTGGTCTATCATATTGGGCTGCATGCGAGGCTGGCGTTGATATTCTTGACACTGCTATGTCCCCGTTCTCCGGTGGAACAGGCGGTGCTCCGACAGAAAGCGTCGTTGCCGCATTGCAGAATACAAAATATGACACAGGTTATGACCTTGTAAAACTTATTGAAATCAGAAAATACTTCATGGAGATGTGGCACAAATACAGACATCTCATTCGCCAGGAATCCATGAAAGTCGATCCGTCCGTAATGGTGCACCAGATACCTGGCGGAATGTTGTCCAATCTGGTCAGCCAGCTTGAGATGCAGAAGGCATCCGATAAATTCTACCTTGTTCTGGAGGAAACCGCAAAGGTGCGCGAGGAACTCGGATTTCCGCCACTGGTTACACCGACAAGCCAGGTAGTCGGAGTCCAGGCTGTTATGAACGTCCTTTTCGGAAGGTACAAGAAGATACCCAAGGAAACAATTGATTATTGTAAGGGCATGTATGGCAAATCGCCAGGTCCGATTAACCCCGAGATAATGGAAAAGGTTCTCGGAAAGGACTGGAAGGACAAGGTCATTGACTGTCGCCCAGCCGATTTGGTAGCCAAGGACATGTGGGATGTCAGGAAGAAAGAACTGGCAGAGAAAGCCCCGAGCATTGACATGACTGACGAGAACATCATGACATATGTCCTGTTCCCTGAAATCGGACTTAAATTCCTCAAGGGCGAAGCGGTACCAGAATTCACATCAGACCAGCTCCCTCTCAACAAGGACCACCCGATGACCAGGGCATTCGTGAAGAGCTTCTTCCCGGAACTGCCAGATGTTTACATTGAGACCGAACCCCCGGAGGCAAGACATGTCGGCGGACCATCCCCCATTCCGACAGAATTCAATGTCGAGGTTGATGGCGAGTTCTTCGAGGTTAAAGTTGAACCAACCGGTGGCTTCATCACCGCAAGCGGGGGCGGAGCTGCCAGACCAGCATCGGGACCGGACAAGAAAGCGCCTGGTATGCAGCTTACTGGCTGCCAGGGCAATATGTGGAAGCTAAAAGTTAAAGTCGGAGACAAGGTCAAGAAGGGCGACGTCATTGCAATCCTGGAAGTTATGAAGATGGAAAGCAATATCGAGTCCGATTTCGACGGCGAGGTCAAGGAGATATATGTCAAGGAAGGCGACATGGTCCAGACCAACGACGTTATAATGAATATTCTGTGAGGCGAGTCAGATGCTAAGCAAAGTTCTGATTGCCAACAGGGGTGAAATCGCCATTCGCATAATGAGGGCCTGCAAGGAACTGGGCATTCCGACTGTTGCGGTTTATTCAGATGCAGATAAAACCGCACTTTTCGTAAGATATGCAGACGAAAAGGTCCACATCGGACCGGCACCGGCCGCGCAGAGCTATCTGGTCAAGGAAAAGATAATCGAGGCCGCGCTACAGACTGGTGCTGACGGCATACACCCTGGCTATGGTTTCATGGCAGAGAACTTTGACTTTGCCGAGATGTGTGCCAAGAACAATATTGAATTCATTGGACCGCCAGTGGATTCCATGAAGCTCATGTGCTCCAAGATAGATTCCAAGAAGAGCATGATAAAAGCGGGAGTTAGTGTTGTGGCCGGTGTTACAGAGGCCATATCCGATCACGAGAGAGCAAAGAACATAGCTCACGAGATTGGCTACCCTGTCATGCTCAAGGCCAGCGCGGGAGGCGGAGGAATCGGAATTGTCAAGGTCGAGAATGAATCCGAGATGGAAAAGGCACTTGAATCCGTTAGAAGACTTGCCAAATCAAGTTTTGGGGACGATGCAGTGTTCATCGAGAAGTACATCCACGAGCCGCATCACGTGGAGTTCCAGGTCATCGGCGACAAGCACGGGCATCTCATTCATGTCTTTGATCGTGAATGTTCGGTCCAGAGAAGGAACCAGAAACTCATCGAGGAAACACCCAGCCAGGCAATAAGTGCAGAAATTCGTCAGGCGATGGGCGAACAGGCCGTGCTGGCCGCAAAGACTGCTGGCTATTATAATGCCGGAACTTGCGAGTTCATGTACAAGGATGAAAAATTCTACTTCCTTGAAATGAACACAAGATTGCAGGTGGAACATCCAATAACCGAAATGATTACCGGAGTGGACCTGGCCAGGGAGCAGCTGAGAGTTGCTTCCGGACTTGAACTAGAATATAAGCAAGAAGACATCAAAACCAAGGGCCATTCCATCGAATGCAGGATTAATTTTGAAGACCCGTTGAACAAGTTCATGCCATGTCCTGGAAAGATAACCAGGTATGCGGAGCCATCCGGTCCTGGCGTACGCGTTGATTCGGGAATATATCAGGGATACCAGTTCCCGCCATATTACGATTCCATGGGTGCCAAGCTAATTGTTTGGGCTGAGGACCGTCCAAGGGCAATCGAAAGAATGAAGCGTGCTCTCTGGGAGTTCCAGATTGGTGGCGTCAAGACCAATATCCCGTTCCACGAGGTCGTGATGAACGACCCGGTTTTCAAAGCTGGAATTTACAACACCAGCTACATTCCCAACAACAATATCATGGAAAGAGTGATTAAATATGTTGAGGAGAAAAAAGCCGCAGCCGGAAACGGTAAAAAGATTGCAGCTGCAATGGCCGCGGTCGAAATCGTGATAGCTGCAAGCCAGAGCCAGCAAGGTTAATCAAAGGTAACATATACGAAATAATGCTCGTTAAGTTTAAATATCGTTAGACACATTATTACTGTACAAATGTCGAGAACGCTCAGTCCTTAAGGGCTGAGATAAATCGGCATATACGGTAAAACAGTGAAAGACCGCCATGCACCGTGCAACATATAGCGCATGAAATCAAAGCCAATCGGTTTTGATAATTCAGGTGCATGGCCTACGCACGTAAACTTCCAGCCCTGGCAACAAATGCCAGCCACTTTAGGGGCTGATAGTTTACATCTAAGGAGGAATAATATGGTAAAAGCAATTTTGATGAAAGCCGGGGAATCGTTGAGGGATGTGCGCCAATCAGGGTGCTTGTTCCGCAATGTTTTAAAAACAGATAAGCTGGAGGCGAATTTAACGCACCTACTTCCAGGCACAAAGACAAATAGTTTTAAACACAAGGGCCAGGAGTTCAAGCTCATGATGAAGGGCGAGGTTGAATACAAGGTGGGAGAACAGAAATTCATAATGCAGGAAGGTGACATGCTGTTCCATCACTCCGAAGAGAAGCACTCTGCCAAAAATATCGGCAAGGAAGAAGCAATATTCATAACGATTTCCACACCACCGACATTCACACTATTTGAAAAATAGAGTTGATACGATGAACCGCAAACTGGGCTTCAAGACGATAAGATATGAGAGTGTAACTTCGACCAATGAGGTCCTCAGAAAACTGGCTGAAGAAGGCCTGGAACCCGGTACTGTTGTCACGGCAAAGGTACAGACCCAGGGCAAAGGTCGCATGACCAGGAAATGGGAATCTCCCGAAGGCGGTCTATGGATGTCAGTTCTTCTGGAAACAGAGAACGGATTTGACAATGAGAAATTCGGGCTTCTCCCATTGATGGCAGGTTCATCCGTCGCAACAGCAATTATAATGGAATATGACCTTGAAGCAGGTGTGAAATGGCCAAATGACGTATTGGTGAATGGAAAGAAGGTCTGCGGCATTCTCGGCGAACTTCTCACGGTAAATGAAAAGCAATTGGCCATAATAGGAATTGGTATCAATGTCAATAATCCCGTTCAAAAAGGATATGATTTCAGCTCGGTTTCCACTTCTGTGGTCGAGGAATTCGGAAAAAAGGTGAAATTGGAAGTGCTGGAGAACACTATTCTGGAAGAACTCAATTTCCGCGCAGAGCTTCTTGAAACCAAGGATTATGACAAAATTCTTGAAGACTGGCGCAATCTCTCTGAAACACTGGGCAAAAAAGTGACAATACATGCTCCAAAAGAAAAGATAACTGGCATTGCCAAAGATATTGATGAGAATGGGTCATTGCTTGTTGATACGGATGGACGCATAGTCAAGGTGATTGTTGGGGATTGTGAGCACCTGGAATGAGTACTCATATTCGCTCAAATTTCCTATTGTCCATTAGGGTTCAATGAAAATATGTCAGTACCTCAAATGACACTCAAGTACTTGTCAATCTCCCATTTTGTTACCTGTGTCCGGTACTCGTTCCAGTCCCGTGTTTGAATATACAAGAAATTCTCAAATATATGTGGCCCCAGGGTTTCCAGCATGAGTTCGCTTTTTTGCATGAATGAGAGGGCATGACCCAAGTTGGATGGTAATGTATCAATCTTGTACAGTTCCCTCTCTCTCTGAGTGAGTGAATATATGTCCTTCTGGACTGGTTCCGGAGGTTCAATCTTGTTCTCTATTCCTTTCAATCCTGCAGCCAGCATAACTGCGAATTGGAGATAGGGATTGCCAGCTGGGTCGGGATTTCTCAATTCGACTCTTGTAGATTTTCCACGCTTGGCCGGAATGCGTATGAGCGCACTCCGGTTCTCGGTCGACCATGCAATATAGGTTGGAGCCTCGTAACCCGGTACTAGCCTCTTGTACGAATTGACCTTGGAATTGAGGATTGCAGCCATTTCCTTCGAATATTTCAGAAGGCCGCCCATGTAGTACATTGCAGTTTCGCTCAATTCATTCTTTGCAGATGGGTCATGGAATACATTCTTACCATGGGAGAAAAGAGACTGGTGGGTGTGCATTCCTGTGCCATTCACACCGTAAATCGGCTTTGGCATGAATGTTGCATGCAGATTATATTTATGGGCAATGACTTTGGCAACATATCTAAGTGTCACGACCCTGTCCGCTGTGGTAATTGCATCTGCATAATTGAAATTGATTTCATGCTGGCCCGATGCACATTCGTGATGAGAGGTATAAACCTGAAAGCCAAGTTTCTCCAACGTCGAGCAAATATCCTCTCTTACATTTTCAGCTAAATCAAGTGGTGAAAGGTCAAAGTAACCACCGTTATCATTGGGTATCGTAGTTATCTGGCCGTCAATTATCTTAAAAAGGAAGAACTCGCATTCCGGCCCGGTGTTGAATTCGTAACCCATGTCAGCAGCCTTTTTAACTACCTTCTCCAGGACGTACTTGGGGTCTCCGGGGACGCGCTCGCCATTTGGCAG
>JAUSPR010000097.1 GCA_030655715.1 Thermoplasmata archaeon | reverse complement strand
TCAGACGCAATCGGGAACGGAGAACCAGCTTCAAACTATACGATAGAACACTCTATCTGGCTCGAGTAACAATCAAAAAAGCCTTCCTTGGCTGTCAGAGGGATGGGATGCACTCTGCTTTAAAGGAATCTATCAAGGTTCAAGCAATTCGCGGTATTAGCCCGAAGTCCGATATTACCCCTATATTTGTTTGACAAGGGGCTCCGTTTCCATTTCTACAACATAGGAGGGTATACGATGAGCCTAGCATCGGAAAAAACACAAATGGAAAACGAAATATTGAACATAATATCGGGCGGTATGACCGAGCCGCGTATGGTAATAATCGGGTGTGGTGGAGCAGGAGCCAGCATTGTCGGAAGGATGGGAGAGCACTTCAGAGGTGTTCCAAGAATTGCCATCAATACGGATATGACTGGACTTCGGCTCGCGGAAGCTGATAGGAAGATCTGCATCGGCAAAGGCATCACCTTCAAAGGTGACTCAGGCGGGTTCATCGAAGTCGCAGAGAAATGCGCCAAGCTGGCTCAGGACGATATCAGGTCGTGCCTTATCTCGAAGGATGTAGCATTCATAGTCGCAGGGTTCGGGGGCGGTACCGGCACTGGTATTGCGCCGATGGTTGCGGATATGGCCAAGGGCCTTGACATGGTGACATTCGGAATATGCATACTTCCATTCAGCGCTGAATCATCCAGAAGGGAAATGGCTGAGGACAGCGTGGAAAAACTACGTCAGGTAACTGACAGCACCATCACTCTCGATAATGACGCGCTTCTGAAATTCGGCGAGGATGTCAAACTGGACAAGGCCTTCCGAATAATGGACAAGATGGTTGTCAAGATAATCAAGGACGTTACAGACACAATGGGCCGTTCCTACATGGCTGCGCTTGCGAACGAGATTATCGCATACCAATCAGAGATGGAATTAGCCCCCTATGGTTCAGCCGGGTTCAGCGACTCGGATATCGCGACAATGGTCAATGCCCCAATGACACCAATGGCATACCCCCAGCCTTCAGACCAGAATCTGGTTGAGATGGGCGGTCTGTTCCAGAGATTTTAAACATCAATAATCAGGATCAATCCTCCCCTTTTTTTTTCTTACCTGGCTGAGCGAAAGCCAGGTAAGTACCCGACATCCCCGCCCTCACAGGCGAGGTTTTCCAGGATTTAGCTTCCAGGTGTCACACTCATCGGATTTTGGCAATCCGATGGCATTATCCCGGGCTCACACCCGGGGCATGGATGGCCACCCCCAGATTTTTTGCCACCCTGTTACATATAACTGTTATATTAGAGCAATTAGACAATGATAAAATACATATGGAACTAGCGTTATGGGTTCGCATAATCAAAATTTGGTGAGCATATGGCTAGAAAAAAAGTATTGATAATGGGCGCAGCAGGCAGAGACTTCCACAACTTCAACGTGGTTTACAGGGACAACAAGGACTTTGAGGTGGTCGCTTTCACAGCAGCCCAGATTCCGGACATAGAAGGAAGGACATACCCGCCAGTACTGGCAGGAGAACTCTACCCCAACGGAATTCCAATATACTCTGAAGATGATCTTACAGAACTCATTAAGAAGCATGACGTTGACGAGGTTATTTTCTCTTACAGCGATGTTGCCTACCCTCTTCTTATGAACAAAGCCGCAATAGTCAATGCCCATGGCGCTGACTTCATATTGCTGGATGCCGAGAGGACCATGATAAAATCCAAGATTCCGATAATTGCAATTTGTGCGGTTCGAACAGGATGCGGAAAGAGCCAGACTACCAGAAAAGTAATCGATATACTCAAGGCCAAAGGCAAGAAAGTGGTGGCAATCAGGCACCCGATGCCTTACGGCGACCTGGCCAAGCAGGCTGTGCAGAGATTTGCCACCTATGAAGATTTAGACTTGCACGAGTGTACCATCGAGGAGAGAGAGGAATATGAACCGCATATCGACAAGGGCATTATCGTCTACGCTGGCGTTGATTACGGCGCAATACTAGCTGAGGCTGAAAAAGAAGCAGACATCATTATCTGGGACGGCGGCAACAATGACACACCATTTTACAAACCGGACTTGCACATCACAATCGTGGACCCGCACAGGCCCGGACATGAGCTGGCCTACTATCCCGGAGAAACAAATCTGAGAATGGCCGACGTAGTACTCGTGAACAAGATCACTACTGCAGACCCAGACAAGGTGGACATAGTACTGGCCAATTCGAAGTTTGCCAATCCCGAGGCAATCGTAATCAAGGCAGCATCACCGGTCACGATCGAGGACGAGAACGCAATCCGCGGAAAGTCAGTACTGGTAGTCGAGGACGGGCCTACCCTTACCCATGGCGAAATGACCTATGGAGCAGGAATGGTAGCGGCCAAGAAATACGGAGCCAGCGAGACAATTGACCCAACCCCATACATAGTAGGCGAAATCAAGGAAACCTTCCAGAAATACAAGCATGTCAAGGGATTCCTTCCAGCCATGGGTTACTCCGACCAGCAGATTGCAGACCTCAAGGCCACGATTGATGCCACGCCATGTGACATAGTATTGGCTGGCACCCCGATAGACCTGAACAGGATCCTGAGTGTCAACAAACCAATTGTCAGGGTGTTCTACTCGCTCGAGGAAATATCAAAACCAGACCTGGATGACGTGCTGAAGGATTTCTAAAATACCAGATTCGCAACTATTTTATTGCAACTCTGCCTAAGGCATCGTTGAGTTGATTACATGAGTAAGAACAAGGTAATTGAAATACTCCTAGCCCACAGGAGCATCAGGAAATACACTGATGAGGACATTGATATTGAAACCATAAATACAATTATCAGAGCTGGACAGCAGGCTGCATTTGCTTATCAGACATATTCAGTGATACTTTCGCGACAGAAACGTAAAAACCCCTTCAAAGCCCCCGGTATTACTGACGATTTGTGTAGATTTGTACAAATTTGAGAGGATAATGGAAAAAAGGGGATGGAAAATTGTCACCAACGATATCACTACCTTAATGTTCGGAATCGAGGATGCCAGTTACATGGCCCAGAACATTGTAATTGCTGCGGAAAGCCTTGGACTCGGAACCTGTTATCTTGGAAGCCCGATATGGGCAATGGATAAAATTTCCAAAAAATACAATCTTCCAAAACGTGTTGTGCCGTTTGTACAGATTACCATAGGACATCCTGCCGAGGACCCACCAAGCAGACCAAGGTATCCTATGGAGTTCACAGTCTTCGAGGATACATATCCGAAAGAACTTGACATTGACAGAGCGATGAAGGAAATGGATGAAGGGTACCTTGGTCAGAAGTATTATAAAAATGCAGGATTCATGATTAATCCCGAACCATTAAAGGAAGAGGAACATACTTTTGAGAACTATGGTTGGACAGAACACATTTCCAGAAAACTCGGGCTCTGGATGGGCGATACAGAGGAACAGAAAGCACTCTTGAAGGAGAGAGGTTTCGACATATAGTTCAATACGCGTGTGACGAAATGCGAGAAAATATTACGATTAACTTATTAGATAAATAACAACTTCGCGCTAACACCCACCCCAAAATTAAACATAATCATACAGATAAACCAGTTGTGCGTAATAAAAATATAGGTACAGTATTACGGATGAGCTCGGCCGCCAAAATTTGAAAGGCCTATCTGGAAAGGCTCAGTGCATCGTACACCCTGAAAAGCTCAGTGCATAGGTAACTTCATATTCATATTTTAGGTTCTGTGCATCGTGCACACTTTATTACGAGCCAGATCTAAAGAGTGATTGCTTGCGATTGCACACTTTCTC
>JAUSPR010000033.1 GCA_030655715.1 Thermoplasmata archaeon | reverse complement strand
ATCCCTGAGACGGTGAGGACTGCTAATGAAGAAGATAAAGAGCGGCGTTTACGGTCTGAACCGGCTGATGGACGGCGGTATCAACCAGAACACCATAACCACTGTCATAGGCTCTTCTGGCGCAGGAAAGACCACCTTTGCCACATATTTTTTGAAGCGTGGCGTAGAACATGGTGAGGACGCCATTTTCATTACTCTTGACGAGGAACCCAAGCAGATAATCAAGGAAGTCATCCAGATGGGCTGGGTGGACATAGAGGATTATATCGACAAGGGTGCATTGGTCTTCGTGGATGCAGGCGGTAAACAGTTTTCGGAGTTCATCAAAACCGAACTTGCAGGCTTCGTGGAGGAATGGAAGGGCTACAATGCCAGAATAATTATTGACCCTCTCACGCCGGTTCTCTGGTCGGTCCATCATAAGTACGAGCAGCGCGACCTTTGTTCATTCCTTCTCAGGGAGACAAGAAAAATCGGAACAGTGGTCTGCACCCTGGAAGAGCACAGCGTCATGGGCGATTTATCCGGTCCAGACCTGGTAATTCCTATGTATCTGGCAGACAATGTCATTCACCTGAGATACAAGAGCCATGAGAGCCCTGAACGCAGGGAGATGAAGATTATCAAGTGCCGGAGTAGCCGTCACAGCAGTTTCTGGCATTCATACAGGATTGTGAAAGGAAGCGGCATAATAATTCAGGAAGCAGAGCTCGCCGAAGGCACCCCAATAAACATAGTGAACCTGGGTTCAAAGCTGCAAAAGGCATTGGCCAATATTCCAGCTTCGAAAAAGAAGAATCTCACGCCCAAAGTCATCAGGAGCATCAATCACACAGTCAGCCTTCTCTCTCAAGAGGACATCGGCCCACTGGACCCGGAATACATAATCAAACAAATTCTTCAAGAATATGACCTCATTGAAGGTTGAGGGGGTGTTTACATTCCGAAAATCGGTGATGCCCTGAAAAAAGCTGTCGAAACAAGACCTCTGGAGACTCCCGAGGACCCGGCCAGGTCAAGACCCACTGGCGCTCTGATGAACCAGAACAGAAGGAAGATTTTCCAGTATTTGTGCGCGCACCCTTGTTTGGAAATCGGACCGATAGCAAAGGGCATTGGTCTTTCCAGGTCATCAATAAAGTGGCATCTGGATAAGCTTATTGATTCAGGATACGTGCAGATTCACGGGGAAAAAATAGCATACTGTCCTTATCGATTGATTTCCAGAAAAAATATAGGCCTCTTTTCCATACTGGCAAGAGACAAATGTATGGCTGTCTATAAGGCCATATTACAAAATCCCGGTTCTGACCCAAGTGCGATTAAAGGCTTATTGAATATCTCACCCACAAAGATTCGGAGTTGCCTGAGCGACCTGATGGAAATGGACCTCATATCGCTAATGAAGGATGGAAAATATACAAGATACTTTCCGACCGAGAGGTACAACGAAGCAATCCGCGAGGAGAAAATCACACAAAGGGAATTTGTTCGTTATCTTGTCAATAAATTGTCAATGGAACATCTCAAACCCGAGATTATTGAATTGAAAGGCACAAACATTGTTATCTCAATCAATGTGCTCGGCCAGGTTGATAGAATTATTATCCCTCATATTGTTCAATTCGGGCTTGAATAATCTTAATAATCTCACAATTTACTGTTTCAATATTAATTGATTAATTGACAGATAGGTGCTATTTCTGAATAGAACATTAATATATCAAACATGCATTTGTTAAATTCATAAACTATCATTAATAGATTAATTCAAGAGTGTGAAAAATGTCTGATAAGCGCTTTACCGAGGATTTCATCTCCAAATGGAGCAAGGCATCAGGTTCTGGTGACCAGAATACTGTCAAATCCGAACTTACCAGACTGAGGAAGCTGCTTCAGAGCGACCCTGAGAATCCATCATTATGGTTTGAGTTTGGTCAGCTTCACCTTTCTGTTGGCAATTCCGAGGAGGCTTGGGCATCTTTTGCAAGGGCAGAGGTGCTGGGTGCCAAATGGCCCAGCCTTTACCTGGCATTGGGCATGAGCCAGATGATGCGTGGAAAGCCTGAAGAAGCATCCAATATGTTCTTCAGAACCGTAACCGCTGTTTGCGAGGAGACGGATAATCCATACATTGATGATTTGACTGGAATGTACACGCTCGAAGAAATAAGAGAGGACATAATCAGAGAGGGATTTTCCAAGCCTGAGGACCAGCTCAAGGCCAAAGCAATAGCTGGTTTAATGGCTGTTCCAGCCATTGGCAATCTCAAGGCCAAGGCACTGTATGAGGCCGGGTTCAGAAACATTGAGGATCTCAAAGAGGCTAGTGTGGACGAGCTTGGCGAGATTAAAGGTCTCGGGCTGAAATCCGCCCAGAAGCTCAAAATCATTCTGACATTCGAGGAAAGGCTGGAAAGCAAGACCACCGAGCGTTTGGACATTCCAAGCATGGCGAGCGACGACGATGAGGAATTCCAATGTACGCTGTGCGGAACGATTCTGAGCAAGGAAGAGAGGGTATGCTATGAATGTGGCATGGTTCTCAAAGAGGAGGAAACTGTTCAAGCCGAGTTAGAACTGCTTGAGCAGATGGGCAGATACGAGGAGATGGTCAGGGCGAACAATGAGGATATTGCCAGTTTGTTCGCCCTCGGCGCAATCCAGTCGAAACTGGGATACATGGAACAGGCAATGAAATCCTTTAATCAAGTCACGAAACTTGACATAGATTATCCTGGTGTGTGGGCAGAGAAGGCCGAAGTGTTTACCCAGATGGGCGAGCACGAGAAAGCAGCAAATTGCTACAAAAGAGCTGCAGAGATCAGTGCTAAGCCTCTTCCCAAATCGGATGAACTGGCCAGGGAATTGGAAGACCTGTTTATAGAGGATACACAGGGTTCCAAAGTTACCAGACTGGCTGAGAAATTGCCTGCCAGGACCGAGGATATTGATGACGATCTTCTTTCATCTATTATGTCTGATCTAGGCGTCAAGGAGGACGAACTTGAGGACGAACTCTGGACACTTGACGAGGAATTGGGCCTTGGAAGCGATAAGAAAGAGGAACAAAACGAGGAAGATCTTTTGCTGGAAATCGGTACCCTGGAGTCTCTAAGTCTCACTCCCAAGGAAACTGACCGTGTAAATAGGTGTAACAAAATGCTCAATGACGCCAAAATACAGGCAGACGATCGGGCAAAGCTGGAACTCTTGATATCCACAGGTATCAGCATGGCTGATTTCACTATGGAGGTCAAGTCTGCCGTTGACAGGAAACGGTTGAAGGATACATCTGCCCAGGATTTCACTTCCACAGACAAGGAGATGGAATTCAAGGACGAACTCATGGCCGAACTTTCTTCTCTTGGAGATGCTCTTAAAGCCACAGACATTGAGGAACTGGAAGCCGAGACATTGGGTGATGACATATTCGACGACCTTGATGAACTCGCGAAAATTGAAGTGTCGACAGACATCAAAAAAGAGAAACCAAGCCCACAGCCAGGAAGAACCGATGGTCTTACGAACGGCTTGGGCAAGACCAATGGCTTGACAAACGGCCTTGGTCGAACTAACGGCCTTACCAATGGTCTGGGCAAAACTAACGGTCTTGGAAAAACGAATGGCCTGGGCAAGACGAATGGTCTCACCAATGGCATGACAAACGGCCTTGGTCGAACCAACGGTCTTACCAATGGCTTAATAAATGGCCTTGGCCGGACAAATGGCCTTACCAACGGCTTGACTAACGGTCTCACGAATGGCCTTTCAAGCACCCAGGGTGTATCTGGAAGACGTTTGGCCATGTATAAGAAGGCAAAACGTAGCCGCTGGCTACTGTATGGGGCCCTCCTCCTAGCGTTTCTGCTAGTAATTCCAGTTTTCTACCCCTCATCACAACCAACTCAGAGATATCCCATCAACATCGACGGCGTGTTCAATGACTGGAATGACTTCCCTGGCGTAGGCACAGTGATTAACGAGATACCAGCCAACGTGGACATAGCCGCCTGCACCATCGCGGAAAATGCCGAAACCTATGTTTCATTCAATATACAAGTGGAAGGCGATATTTTGGCAGGAGAACCCATACCCAGCGAGGGCCTCATGGACATTTTCCAGATACTTATCGATACCGACCTGGATCCAAACACTGGTTACTATGTGAAAGGCATGGGTGCGGACTTCATGATGGAAATAGGCGGTTGGAACGGAAAGGTAATTCACACGTCACATTACTCATTCTCCAGTGCAAAGGCCAGCAATGATTGGAACGGTTTTGAGAATATCGGCTCAGGAAAATCACTCGCAAACGGCACCATGTTGGAGACGCAAATACCCTGGTCAAGGCTGTTCCTGACCTATGAAAGCAGCGTCGCCGCACTAGTGCATTCGCAGTCATGGGATGGCTGGCATGATTATTCCGATTATATATTCAGCAATACACATGGTTCAGTAAGAATGACCCAGAGAAGCCTGTGCACGGAAGTCCTTTCAGGCAGCCAGGATGTGCTCGGACTGTCTTTCATAGGGACAGGTACGGACACCACCCTGCAAACTATTTCAGTCTCCATGGAGGGTACTGCTATGCCATCGGACATTTCATCGTTCAATTTGCTGGACAGCTCAAGCCAGGTCGTGAGCACAGCCAGCCCTGCAGAGACATTGACATTCACGGTCGGAACCATAATTCCCGCGAATAGCGGTCTGAATTACACTGTTAGGGCCGAGATTTCCGGTTCGGCCGTTCAGGGACG
>JAUSPR010000029.1 GCA_030655715.1 Thermoplasmata archaeon | reverse complement strand
AATCTTATTTATGTTATTGAAATCGAGATCTTTCCTGCGTTTCTCCCAACTTTTGTAGT
Source organism: Thermoplasmata archaeon (assembly GCA_030655715.1). Classification (GTDB taxonomy): domain Archaea; phylum Thermoplasmatota; class Thermoplasmata; order SG8-5; family SG8-5; genus UBA147. The sequence goes on along the minus strand of JAUSPR010000029.1, from coordinate 2,536 downwards.
AGTTGTTATCGTCTCCGTCCCCAACCAGGAATTTGCACAGCCAGTCATGGTTCGATTGGTCTGCCCATGGTTCTTCTCCGCTGGTGAGAACTCCCAATCGGAACTTCTCAAATGCTGTCACTTTCTCCTTCAATTCTGCAAGGTTCCCGGGTGTCTTGTTTGCTTCGTAGGCGCGATAAGAGATCAGCATTGTGGTCAAAAGCTTGAGGTAGTTGAACTCCAGATGTGTCATGGCTATACATCTTTTCGCCTGGTCGGTATCTGCTTCCGATTCAGCCCGTTCGAGAATCGTCTCCAGTTTTCCAAGAAATTCCAGCGGATAAAGAATAAGATGTCTGTCTGAGGCACTCGTCCGCCATTGCAGGCTTGCATCATAAGTCATTTTGCTCGTGGAGCGCGTGTACAGCAGGTCGTAGAACTCCCTCATGCTTTTTCCGGCTTTTCCGAACAAGCCTTTGCAGTATTCATCTACCAGATCTCTCCAGTTCAGGTTTGGGTCTCCAGCCATCTTTCCCTGAACATAGAAGGAAGGGCCCTGGAGTCCCCATGCAGCTTCGTGGATGCCGTATAAACCGATGACATTTCTTTCATTGTATGCGCGGATTTTTCCCGCTACTTCCTGAGGCGGCATCATTACCCCCCAGAGCGACTTGCTGCCGGTTAGGTCAAACCATGTTTCCATGACAGTCAATGAGCTGACCTTATCCTTCCACATATCGATTATCTTGAGCGCGTGCGGCTCGGCATAAAATGCCACCTCACCCACCACATTATCGCATTTCGTGCTGAAAGACTTGCCCGGAATTAGGCTGGGCCAGTAGAGCAGCATGTGAATCTTCTTGTCCGGATGTGACTTGCGGCACTCGTTGACAATCCAACGGTTAAGCGACATCAATCGCTCGCAAGGGGCAGAAGAAGCTCTCAGCAGAAAATCATCCCATGATATTTCATCGCGGGTAGTGTAATACGGCGCCTCTCCCATCACTTTTCGGTAGTTATCCATCTTATCGCATACAGGGCACTCGCATGGCTGATAACCGTCCTCCTGCCCAAGGCAGACCCAGTCGAAGCCATTGTCGAATTCTGCTCTGACAGCAGCGAGGAGTATCTTCTTCACCTCTGGATTGGAAGAGCACAAGTGGTTACCTTCTGCGGTTCGTTTCCCATTGATCATTGCGAAGTACTCCGGGTGATCTTTGAAATATTTTTCTGCCGGAAGCCACACCGGGTTTCCGTTGCCCCCCAAGGTTAGCAGTTTTATAGCAGTGCGATAATTGTTTGCGATGGAGGCAGGTGTGTTTTTTCCGTACGGGTATCTCCCATGGACGAATGCAAAAGCGGGATTGAAAGTCTTGTTCAGGTTGGCAGGCACGGTGATATTCGCAGTTTTTGGGATAATTACACCGTAGTCGGTAGGGAGAAACCAGCGGATGCCCAGGCTTTCCTCCAGAAATGTCACCGCAGCTCTGCAGGTCCCTCTTGCTCCCGTTGGAACGTCGGAAGCACTCGTCGTATTCTCGTCCCGTCCTATCAGATACAGCACGTTTCCTTTAACTGCCAGCCTGCAGCCGTCCCATTTTAGGCTGGATGTGCCTATCTTTGCTTTTTTCGCAATCTGTGTCGGTCCGATGGATATGATGGTTCCTTTTGGCAAATTACTTTCACTCACGATATCAAGCCGTGCGCCTGATGCCTTCTCCACATACTCTTGCACCCATAATGCGGCAGTATTGGCAATCTCATCACTACCGTCCGGTACCACGATAGCCGCATCAGGCGCCCCGTTAGTGACGATCTGCAGATCGGCGCCAACCGCAGCCAGACTTCCCGAAATTATGGTAAGCGTTGCGAAAAAAAGAATCATCTTAATGAACCGCATGTTTCATGCCTCCAAATATTTTAGTAGACAGACGGTTTTAGTTTAGCAATTGGCACTAGACATGTCAACAAGTCTTTTGGGTAAGGTTTAGTAAATTAGACAGGATATTGATGGTTTAGGTGATTTCCTTGTCTCCCTTGCTAAAGGAGGATGTCGTCGCAACGACAGGGGGATTCCGTATCCTCATTTTACATTTCCAATTTTTCCGACTAAAATAAAATAAATACGAATATGGAGATAGTTTTGGAAATATTAAAACAAATTAGTTCAGATCTTACGCTTCTTAGAGAAAAAAAGCCTCTTATACACAGTATTACCAACCTTGTGGTAATGAATGAAACAGCCAATGCTATTTTATGCCTTGGCGCACTGCCGATTATGGCTCATGCCAAGGAAGAAGTTGAGGAGATGGTTGGCATTACCGGTGCGTTGGTGTTAAATATCGGCACTCTTACTCCTGATTGGATTGATTCGATGATTCTAGCGGGTAAACGAGCTAACGAGCTTGGAACACCTGTTATATTAGACCCTGTGGGAGCAGGTGCAACCAAACTTCGTACGGAATCCAGCAAACGGATATTGAAGGAAGTGAAAGTTGATATAGTGAGAGGAAATGCCGGTGAAATTGCTGTTCTTGCAGGGATTGCTGCTGAGGTA
>JAUSPR010000027.1 GCA_030655715.1 Thermoplasmata archaeon | reverse complement strand
ATATATGAAATACATAGCTTCGATCCACATGCCAAACGTCATAGATTACCGGAGGGGTGGTACTCTTAACCGAAAGGGAATGAAATAGTTTTATGTAGTTCTAAAATAATATCTGTTATTGATGTTAGGGAAACGGTTAATTATCGCGGCAATCTGCCTGCTGTATCTCGCAGGCGGGATGGCATGGGTCGTTCCGGCAGAATCTGCTAGCGATGCACCTATAATTCCGACAGATGCCTATGGTGACTATCCGCCACCATCTGACGCAGACTGGATAATTAACCAGGATACGTATGTTGGGAACGAAACCTGGATAATTGAAAAAAATATCACCGTGATGGGGGGGGCAACGCTCACGCTCCAGAATGTCACGTTACGCATGAATTCCACCACGTCCACTGGGTCCGATAACAGAATAGAAGTTCTTTCGGGAGGTACGCTGGTTATTCAGGACAACGACGGAAACAACGTTACGACTGGCGATGCATCTCGGATAATGCGAAATGACCCGAATTATGGATATTTATTTATAGCCAGGGATGGGGGGCGTTTGAGAATTTATAATTGCATAATTGAAGGATGCGGCAGGTTGTCATCTCCCGGCTGGGAGAGAGCTGGACTCTCGGTACAGACAGATGATGCCATTATTGACCACAACATCATATCCTACCCAGCAGAACGAGGGATAATACTTTACGGCTCCGACGCGGTGGTGTCGAACAATACGATAGAGTGGTGCGATACGGGGATATTGGCGACAGCGTGGTCGAACGGGACGATTGAAAATAATATGATAACGTGGAGCAATACGTATGGGATTTGGGTTCATGGCGTTAACAATATAAATCCACAACCGTCGAATCCTTTGATTCAAAATAATAGAATAATAAAAACCGGACGTGATGTAATTAATAAAGGAGTGGCAATACAGATTCTCAATAGCTGCCGTCCAACAATTAAAAATGTCACAATTGAAGATTGGGGTGAGGATGGAATGTATCTTAACTCCAAGTGTGCACCCTTTATCGAAGATGTAGTATTCGAAGGCCGAAATGGGAATTTTGGCATCGTTGGAGGGGGTTCATATAACTGGATCAACTTGACAAACTCTACCATTCTGAATTGTTCATCTCAGTGTATTCGTCTATCACAATCTTACGCAGCATTATTAAACTCCCCCTTCAATCAATCTCAAGTATTATTCGATGATTTATCATCTAATCTCACAGTCAAGTGGTTTCTAAACTCTAATGTCAATGATTCCTTTAGCAATCCTGTTTCCAATGCCAACATTAGAATCCGAGACAACGCAAATGGAACCTACGACGAAAATTACACAACCGACATCAATGGATACCTAAATTGGACCGTGCTAACAGAATATTTCCAGAAGGACATCAACGGGGACAAGGATGGCGACGATCCCGGTGAAAGAATTGATTACAGCTCATATAACATCACCGTCTCCAAGCCAGGATACTCGACAGGTTATGCAGAAGTCAACATGAACGCGAGCAAAACAGTGATAATAACTCTCACCGACATTGAGAATCCGATTGCAGATGCTGGTCTCAATCAAACTATGAGCGAAGATACCATAGTCTATCTTGATGGTTCAGGAAGCACGGACAACGTCGGCATCGTGAATTACACTTGGAGCTTCTACGACGGGGGTCCACTCGTTAATCTATATGGTGTCAACGTCAGTTATGTTTTCGCGCAACCAGGCAATTATACAATTACGCTCAATATTTCGGATGCTTCCGGGAACTGGGACGCGGATATTTGCGTCATATATGTTAATGACAGTACAGCGCCGGTTGCAGATGCTGGGTCAGAACAGTCCGTGAATGAGGACGAGGTTGTATATTTCGATGGCAGCGGCTCGACGGATAACGTTGGGGTTGTGTGGTACAACTGGACATTCGGCGATGGAATTTACCAAAACGGCGCGAATGCGACTCCAAACCATACTTACACCAACGTAGGCACATACATCGTCACCCTGAACGTTTCCGACGCCGCTGGTAATTGGGCCACCGATACTTGCCTCGTTTTCGTGAAAAACGTCGCTCCGATAGCGAACGCTGGCGGCAATAAAACAGGAAACGAGGGTGTGACCATCACATTCAACGGCAACGCCTCTGCCGATACGCCATCTGACAATTCAACTCTAACATATGTCTGGTACTTCGGCGATGGGAACAGCGAAGCGGGCAAGATAGTGAACCACGCTTATGCTGATAATGACGTTTACAACGCCACGCTCGTTGTCACGGACGACAATGGGTGTGTGGACTCCGATACATGCAATGTCACTGTGAACAACGTGGCCCCCGTTATTATGCCAGTTGGCAATCAGACCGCCCAGCAAGGAGTGCCGTTCACACTGAGAATCAACGCCACCGATGTGCCCGCAGATACATTAACGTTCTCGGACAACACTACTTTGTTCGACATAAACCCGATTACTGGCATGATTGAATTCACTCCGACAAATGATGATGTTGGCAACCATTCTGTTAATATTACGGTGGTTGATGATGACGGAGGGGTTAGCCACACTATTTTGAACATTACAGTCAAGAATACTAATGATGCACCTGTGATAGAATCTATTGGCCAGCAAACAGCAGTTGAGGACATAGAATACACTCTCCAAGTTAACGCAAGTGATGTCGATGTTAGCGATGATGTTCTAACATATTCACTGACAGCTTATCCCTCTGGAATGAGCATTGAAGGGACAACTGGCCTTATATCATGGACGCCAACAAATGCAGATGTAGGAATGCACACAATAACCGTCAAGGTCGAGGATTCGATTGGAGCATTCGATACCGAAAGTTTCACGATAATAGTTTCGAATGTGAACGATGCTCCAACAATCATTACAAATAGCCTAGCTAATGCAACTGAAGATCGGTTTTACATGGCTTATATTCAGGTGGTTGATGTAGATGCTGGCGATTCTCTGATTTACTCGTTAGACACTTATCCAGTGTTTCTTTCCATCGATTCCTTGACTGGACTATTATTCGGTATGTCAGATAACGATGTTGTTGGCACACACCAGATAATCGTGAACGTGACAGATGGAACCGCCTATGTAACCCAAGCAATTAATCTTACAGTAATCAACGCGAACGACCCTCCGACGTTGAATTACATCCCTCCGCAAACCGCTACTGAGGACGTGCCGTTCAGCTTGCAGATTGTCGGTCAGGACGTTGATGCTGGTGATACCCTAACGTATTCCCTGATTTCTTCGCCGATTGGAATGACCATTAATCAGGCGACGGGCCTTATCGCCTGGACGCCGACGAACGACGACGTTGGCACTCATACGGTCATAGTGCGGGTGAGCGACGCGAGCGGGGCGTTTGTAGAAAGAACGTTCCAGATAACTGTGGCCAATGTCAATGATGGACCGACGATAATCACCACGACCATCCCAGCAGCGACCGAGGGCTTGATGTATCTGGCAACCATTCAGGCAGAGGACGTGGACGGGGACGCCTTGACGTTCTCATTCGATTCTTCTCCCTCGTTCCTCTCGATTGATACAAAAACGGGTCTAATCTACGGGATGCCAACTAACAACGATGTCGGCGTTCATCAGATTGTTGTAAACGTCAGCGATGGGACAACCTTCGTGACTAGGCCATTCAATTTAACAGTATTGAACGTGAACGATTTGCCAGTTATAACGAGCTATCCGATTACGATGGCGAAGCCAGGTGCGGCATATACCTACAGCGTTATCGCAGAAGATGCCGACACCGGGGATGTGTTGGCCTTCTCGTTGGCCGAGGCTCCCGAAGGGATGACAATCAACAGCCAAACCGGGAAGATTTCATGGACTCCCACCGAAGCCCAGGCAGGGCGAACGTATCAGGTCGTTGTCCAGGTGAGCGATGGGAATGGTTCGACGACGCAGGCGTTCTCTATCGTCGTAGATGAACTTCCTGTGGAACCATATCGCCCGTTGATCGACGACTATGTGTGGATTGGTATTATTATTCTATTGATTACAATAATAATGTTGATGTTATTCTATCTGTTCAACAAGGAAAAAGAACCGGAATAAACTATTCCCAGACATATTCCATCAACGCTTTCTCACGTTCTTTAATATCATCTGGCAATTTCCTTATCGGAATAACAATAACTTCGACACCGATGCGAGTATATTGTTCTGCTCTATCCCGAATGTACTTGGGATAACTTATTGTTTCGATTTCGTATTGGACAGAAGTTGTTAAATCAAGTACATCACCTACACCCATGCCAGTGATTTCGAACTCGGTAACTATATCATGCTTGAGTTTACGTAAGATGCGGAATACAAGTGCTTTCGCAATCCAGTGATCTAATGTTTCATTGGAGTGCATTTTCAGAGTATTTACGTGCTCTGGCAAATAAATGATTCCACGTTGCTTGTATTCTCGTTTATCTTTTATTCTGTTCATATTATATATCTCCTGGAGACATTTTTATCTCCGAGTTTCCGAGGGATAAAAATGGTGAGAGATGAACGAGGTAAAAGCAGATGTGATTTATCTGTTGGCAAGAACGTGATTGCGACGGGGCCAAAGGCCAAAAACCCCAAAATGAGGCTGAGGTTGGTTATTGCGGGAAGCCGATTTTTGAGGTTTTTCTGAGAACTGGCATAGATTTTATGGCAATCGGCATATTTATATAATGGTTTAGTTATGAAGTTCTTGGTATCCCGATGGCAATACGAACCCTATTGATTGTATCTGGAAATGTGCAAGGAGTAGGTTACAGAACCCTTGTCAAGCAGATAGCGAACAGAATGAGAGTTACCGGTATAGTAAAAAACTTACCTAATGGGGATGTTGAAATTTACTGCCAGTGTTCTGATAAGGAAACATTTGATAAATTCCTTAAGCAACTTAAAATCAAAGCAACCACAGACGATGTGTTTGCAGTTAATGTTGATGATATTAAAAAATATGAAGATGACCACCTTAATTATGGAGAGCCACATACAAATTTCGAGACTTTCGAAATAGATTACGAAAAGGAATTGGATCAATTTCAGAAAGAATCCCTGGAACGCTCTGAGATTGGTATTTTAATATTGGGTGGTACACGTTCTGACATCCAAAATATGAGCAGCAAGCAGGATACAATGAACGAGAAACTGGACAAGATTGCTGAGGCATCGATAAAATCCCATGAGAAACTTGACAACGTGAGTGGGAAACTGGATAGCATAGACGGCAGACTTGGTGACGCTTTGGAGAGGTATGACGTTTTTGGACAAAAGATGATTTCAATAGAAACCGAAATGAAAGAATTCACCAAACAGATTACACGACTGGTTGATCACTTGGTTGAATCAAAGAAAGAGGGTAATTAAAATTCATTTCAGATTTATTCAATTTATAAGATTTTAATTATATTATTATGCAGCAAATTATCAGCAAAGCGCTCCGAGGACTGCGAGCGGGGGGACGGGCGCGAGCCACCGCAGGAGCAAGAGGGTGGGGGATGCGTCCAGCATGGTGGCGTGTCGTCAGGGCGCAGCCCGAGGAACGCAGTTCCGAGGGACACCGTAGGCACTCGACCATCATTTTATAAACGTCGCGGGAGAGTGGAGACGGTGGTTTCGTAGGCATTTGTTTATATTCGACGATTAGTATAAAATGGAGGCGAAACAAGTAGCGAGCAGGCGCAGCTGGCGAGTGCCCATTTCCTCCTCTGGATGCGTCCGGGATTGGCCGTGTTGGTCTTGTCGCCGTGGGTGTAGGATACCGAAAAATCGCATTCGACCATGGCATGGCAATGAAAATTAGCTAAATCGAATGCCATGCTACTTGTATTGTTTTATTGGCAATTGTTGGATTCGCATATCAATAAAACGTTCCAAATGTCCCCAGGACTTTGGATACCGGATAAAAGAATCCGACCTGGGTAAGCGACGTCGCAACAAACACTCCCAATAAAATTTCCGTAATCAGTAATCTCTAAGCGTTAAGATTACGGCCACGCTTCCACAGCGACGGATACGTCCCCGGGGCCATGAACACCCTCTCCAGGTTAACCGCGCTGCCCTTTTGCATTTCCTTGATCTTCTCGGAATCAAGTTTGGCTTTTCCAACTGCGACGCCCTCTCTTTTCTGAGTGAAAATTGCAACAGTCTGGCCTGACGTGAACATGCCTTCCATCTTCGTGATACCGGGTATTGCCACATCCGCGCCATGGCATATCGCGTCAACGGCTGAATCCTTAACATAAATCTTGGGAAGGTGGTCCAGTAATTTTTCGAAAGGAAGAATTATCTTTCTCAGGGGGGCTTCATCCCCCTCTTCTTCGTAAGCCACAAAGGCATCTTTCAACTCATGCATTGTGACTATCTGGTCCTCGGCGAATCCCGCGGTTCTGGTTCTGCGTAACTCGAACATATGGCCCCCGACGCCGAGCGCGTCGCCCATGTCCACGCACAGTGTTCGGATGTAGGTTCCTGACTCGCATACAATCCTCAAAAGCACGCTCTTTTCCTTTATGTCGAGAATTTCCATCTCGTGGACGGTTCTGGACCTTCTCTCTCTTTTGACCGCAGCCCTTACTGGGGGAGTCTGGTATATCTCGGTTGTAAATTCAGCCACAACCTCATCAAGTTCTTTTCTGCCGACCTGACCGTGAAGCTTGAGCGTTCCAATGTACTCCTTTGAATCAAGAAGCAGAACCTGAAGTGCCTTTAGAGAATCATCCAGTGCTACGACCAGCAAACCGCTCACATTCGGATCCAGGGTTCCACCATGCCCTGCTTTTTCCGCACCGGCCATGTTTCGCACCCAGGCCGAGACCTGGTGGCTTGTCGGCCCCTTTGGTTTGTCCAGGACTATGATCCCTTTCTTTAGATGGGTCTTGATATCGCGTTCTTCGGGAGTAATACCATGCTTGCTTCTGGCAGATTCTGAATCAACCATCTTGTTTCGACTCCCTGTCTTTGACAATTTCATGAACAATCTGTTCCGGTGTCAAGTCATCCGAATTGATTACCATGTCGTAAACTGACAGTGAACCAAGGTCTATGCCGTAAATTTTCATGTATCTCTTTTGTTCGCATTCTTCTCTTTCAAGAATTTCCTGCCTGACCTCTTCGGAAACAGTTCCTTCTCTTCCTGAGATTCGCCCTGCTCTGATGTGAATGTGGGCATCTATCCAGACCTTGAATGATTTGATGCCGTTGAGATGAAGCATGTGGGCTGCTAATCTTCCTTCCAGAACCATATCTTTCTTTTCTTGCGCGATGGCAATGATTCTCTTGTCAAGGTCTTTATCAATTTCATAATCTTTCAGGGCCATCTCTCCGAATTTTGCCAGTGAGACACCCTTCTCTTTGGCCATATCCCTGAATACCATTCCGGTTGAAAGGAACGGTATTGCAAGCTTCTCGGCGAGAAGCTTCCCTACTGTTGTCTTGCCACTACCTGGTGGACCGCTAATTGTTATTATCATTGTTATTCCTCTTCTTCTAAACTCAGCGGTTTGATGACTTCTGACTCTTCATCTCCGCTATTGTTCTCATCCGGTTCTTCGGAATCATCCTCTATTATGAGGAAATCATCATCCTCTGCATTTTCAATCTCTTCTGATTCTTCCCAGTCATCTTCTGAATCATCAACTTGTACTGGAATCTTTTTAAATCTGACAGTGTCAGGGTCCTTCAGGGCCTTATTGAAACTGTACCACTTAAAGACACGTTGGATAACCTGGGCAACAGACATCGAAATGAGGGAATAAAGAATCATCCAATTGGAGAAACCGCAGCAAGCGTTGCTGCTGAGCGAAGCATTCATATCAACATTATTGGACCATGGAACTGACATGGTTGCACCTGGAATGTTTCCAATGAATGTGCTGATGAATGCGAATGTTGCAATCAGGAAAATCATGGTAAACATCATAGGTTTCATCTGATCGAAAGTTGACATCATCTGGTCTTTGGACATTTCCATCTGTTTTGCAGTTAATTTCTTAACTTCTGCATCGTTGCCTGCCAATCTGGCTTCTCTGAGGATTTTATTGAAGTCCTTCATCTTGAACTGTTTCTCGGCCGTGTCAGTCCAGTCGATAAAGTAATGTCTTACAGCGCTTGAAAATGCAACAAGTGTAAGCCCGGCCAGGAGTACTGTCATAACAGGAAAATTCCCATTGAAGCCTATCAATGGTTCCAGAATGATTCCGGCTGTGTTTCCAACAGCGTCCCTCAATGATGGTATGAACATGATGAACATGGTTCCGAATATCATCATCATCATGAGCATCTGGGAACTTGCACTTCCCGATGGTTGGGGGGTTGGATTGTCTGCCATTAATGGTCTCCTTTCTGGCTAATCACATTTCACTATAATACATTTTCCTTAATTTTATTATGCCCTTGAGTGGCCCTTGAGTGGCCCTTGAGGGATGCCATTGAATTGTGAAAACAGATATCCAACATGGCCTCGATATTTCCCTTGCCAGAGAACCCGGCTGCGCCATCATGGCCTCCTCCTTCACCACTAATTTCATTTGCCATCTTATTCAGCATGTCTCCGAGATGGATACCGGCTCCAATAGCCATCCGATTGGCTCGTCCAGTTATCCTGAAATCATCTCCGTTCTGTGAACCTGCAAAGGCAATATCCGCACCGATGGAGAGCAAAGCTTGACAAACTGCTGACTCGAAAGCACCGATTTCTGAAGTTGCGACGACCCATTCGCCCACTCTTTCGAACTTCATTCTCTGAACGCCTTTCAATCTGGATACTCTTCGTGAAATGTCCTGGTCATCCGCACTTTCGAAAACTATCAGAACATCTTCCATGCTCAATTCTGACGCTTTCAGAATTTCTGCTGTTGCAGCTAGGGTTTTATAGCTTCCTCTCTTTAGATGTCCTGTATCTGCCAGGATTCCTGCCATAAGGCATCTGCCTATCTCTCTGGCTAATTTTTCAGGCTGGCCTATTATTCTCCATATAATTTCTGCGCATGAAGAGGTTTCCTCCTCTCGAATAATATGCAAACCACTGCAATCAACCCGGGCCTTATGGTGGTCTATGATGATTGCCCGATCCCAGTCAATTCCTGGGTATCCGATTGATGAATCGTCCTGGGCGTCAACCACAACAATATTTCCTGTGTCGGGAAACGTCATCTCAGTAATCGGTTCAATATTCAGCGCAACCAGCAATCTTTTACCCAGATGGCTCACTCCGGCTGGCGCATATATCTTATAATTGCCGAAATGGATGGCCAGTGCAGCAGCGCTTCCCACGCAGTCCATATCTGCATTGGAATGCAGGAAATAATTATTAGACCCTTTTTGCAGAGCTGACCTTATGTTTTCAAGGTCCGAGTTCATGCCTTTTCCTTTTGTAATGCCTCGGTAAGTTCTTTCTGGAGGTTCTGGTGCATTTCTCTCAGGGTCTTTTCCTGATTTGCAAGTGTTTTAATTCGGATTTCAAGAGTTTCTTTTTTCTCTTCCAGTTCCTTTTTTAACCCGTCTTTGTCGTCGTTCTTGACTAGAATGGTTCCGACACTTTTGTAAATTGTCGCACCCTTCTTCAGTTTGTCAAGTTCCTCGATTGTCTTCTCTATTTCAGTCACCTGCATATCAATCTGGTATTTCTGCTGGGCAATTACCTGTACCTGCTGTTGAATCTGCTGAAACTGCATTATCTTGCCTTGCATCTCCTGGCTCATTTCTGTCATTGTACCACTCCTATAGCTTCATTGGTGTCGATTGCGAGTTTTGTCCATCTGAGGTATGAGTTCAGGGCCGCCCTGAGGGCAACCAGGTCCTCTGCTTCTAAATTTATAATCAGGTTTCCACAATCTTCCCTGACTTCCAAGTTATTTCTGGAAAGGTCATCGCTAACCTCTGGTTTCAGTGCTCTTGCGAGTATATTTGCCTGTTTTCCAGCCTGGATGCGGACATTCGCTCTCATCATGTGAGGGGTGATGTTTTATCCGTATTAACATTTTGGTTTTAATGATTATGGCCGGGAACTCCCCGGTTTTCAAGCCAGGGATGAAAGGCCATTTACGACCAATATGCCGAGAACACTCAGTCTTTCAAGGCTGAGATGAATCGGCATGGCCGTCGTCAGCCCTCCGTTGCATGCCGTGAAATTATATTCATCGAAAATCGAGGCCTTCTGGCCTTGATGAATAGGCATGCAACTGCCATATGGTAAACTTCCAGCCCTGGTAACAAACGCCAGCTCCTTTACGGGCTGGTAGTTTACTCAGTCCAATCTATAATCATTCCGCAGTGAGGGCATTTTACTGCATTGGCATCCATTTCTTTTTCACAGCCCGGGCAAAGATATATTTCTTCCTCCTCTGCATCAAAAATTGCTCCGCATGAACATTTTTCCGAATTCTCATGAACATAAGATTCACACTCTGGACATTGATATACTATCTCTATGATATCATTTTCAGGCGATTCCTCATAATCTGGCAAAGTGTCCCCTACTGAATTATCCAGGGTTCCGATATTGAGCGTAATCGCAAATTCACACAAAGGGCATGTATCCAGTTCTGCGATGCATTCCAGATGGAAGAATTTTCCGCAATTACAAAAACTCAATGCCATTCCTGGTTCAAGCTTTCCAAGGCATATGGCACAAATACGGTCCACCTTCATTCCCGTGACTGCCAGTTTGGGTTTCTTGGCAGTATGCCTGACAGGGGGTGTTTCCTCACTCGGCGGGGGTGGCAATGGTCTTCGTATGTTCACCCTCTTGGGTCTTCTCAATAGTCTCTCCACCATGTCACGCACAAAACCGTACTTATAAATTATACTTGCTGCTCATTATTTAATTTCTCAAACATGTTTTTATCTTTTCCTATTTGGAAAGGTTCACACCATCGGATACCTTTTCATTTTGACGAATATGGCTCACACCATCGGATACCATAAATTATACTGGCTATTTTTATGATGCTTCCTCGGTGAAGTATCATGGAACATA
>JAUSPR010000012.1 GCA_030655715.1 Thermoplasmata archaeon | reverse complement strand
TGCCGTACAAATATATTCAAAGAAAATCGAAGCCATCCAGCTTCGATAAATCAGGCACACGACCTACGGAAACAGGCCATAATCAGCCTTCGGTTCGCTAATTATCCGTACATAGAAGGCTGATTTTAAAACGATATACCGTCGTGTGCCGTACAAATATATTCAAAGAAAATCGAAGCCATCCAGCTTCGATAAATCAGGCACACGACCTACGGAAACAGGCCATAATCAGCCTTCGGCTCGCAGATTATCCGTACATAGAAGGCTGATTTTGGCCTGGTGCTTTGTTCTTCTTCGTCTGCTTGTGTATGTTCTTCAGCTGCGACTCAATCCGTTCCGCTTCTTCGTACAATGGGGTTACGTCCAGGTCGATGTGAAGCAAGAATTTATCAATCATCTCCATGACCCTTGCTGCTGCCCTGGCGTCCGGGTAATCGGGATGGGCCTCGGCCAGTATGGTGGCAACATTGAAGTCCCTGCGCTTGCCCTCATTGAGAAGAACTCCTGCAACGCCAGTGATAACACCCTCGGTGAACTCGTTTATACCGTTTTTGAGAAGCTCCTCGCGCATCCAGTCAGTACTACCAACGCCGTAAACGCCGAGTTCGGCCTCGCCGTCATCTCCTTCAATGTCAATAGATTCTCTATCAATGATCAGTCCTTCTGGGGACACCAACATCTTGCATCTCTGGTCCTGCGCCCAGTCCAGCATGGCACTGGCAATGGGCTTGACTAGGTTGGGTGGTGGCTGAAATTCTGAAATGAAAACGACAATCTGATCCATGGAACCGGGACCGGTACCGATTTTCTCGCCGGCATATATTCTCACGGGATTGTGGGGTATTCCGTCCCTTACCAAAGATACTGTAGGAAAGTACACCGAATCCATGGTTCCAACCTGAGTAAGTTTAAGGGTGTTGATTAGGTAATTGGCCACTATCGAGCTGACAAGGCCAACACTGGGAAAGCCGTCAATGACTGTTGCACCGCGAATGTCCACCTTCTTCAGTTCGTATATCTCAATATCCTCTGGCATGGTGTTTCCTCGTCCCTATATCTGCATGCCTGTACTTAAACATAAAGTACACAATATCAATTTCAGACAAAACATCAATCATGCAAAATGTCAAAGGTTGTAAACTACCAGCCCCTAAAGGAGCTGGCGTTTGTTGTGTGGCTGGAAGTTTACACGTGTAGGCCATGCACCTAATTTATCAAAGCCATTTAGCTTTGATTTCATATGCAAAATTATGCACGGCGCATGGCGGTCTATCACGTTTTTACTGTTCATGCCGATTCATCTCGGCCCTAAAGGACTGAGCGTTCTCGGCATTTGTACAGTAAACCCCCAACACAAACTTCATCGTTAAAACTATAAGCTAAGAGAGAAATATAGGTCTGAATAGGAGGGTCATGTCAAAAGAACTTACCAAGCAAATTTACGCCATCATGAATAGAGAGATGAGCGACATTGGCGGTTTCATTGTTAAAAAGCAGTGCATGTTGATAGGTTCTGACCCGAACGACATAGAGCCGCCAGATCTACCGAAACTCGCGAGCAACCTATCGGAGGTCATGAGAACCTTCGGTGGTTATGAAAAAGCCAGGAAAATTTATTCCGAAATCAAGAAACTGGAGAACCTGGATCAGGTTGCGGCCGGAGAGAAAAGCGAGGTGAAACGCAACAAGATGCTGGAAGACCTGGGCATGACTTGCATTTTCTCGGCAGAGTGGGACAAAGCCTTCGAATATTTTAACAAACTTCTGGCCGCTGCAAGGGCCAGCAACAATCAGCCCGAAGTTTCCCAATATCTTCGAAGACTGGGATTCATTCATCAGGAACGGTCAGAATTCGACCAGGCTCTGGACTATTACGAACAGGCACTGGAGGCTGCCGAGGAATCTGGAGAGGCAAAATCCATAGGCCAGGCTTGTAATATGATAGGCGGCATCTACTGGAACAAGGGTAACTACGAACTTGCTGGACAATATCAAGAAAGGGCCATCGAATTTGCTCTCAAAGTAGATGACAAGAAGATACTTGGCTCGGCACATATCGGCCTCGGAAACATACATTCTGATAGTCATGAAATGAAAGAAGCAATTGGGCATTACCAGGAAGCTCTGAAATATCTCAAGGAGACAGATGAGGTTTACGAAATCTCCCGTGCCTACAATAACCTGGGAGACACTTACCTTCAGCTTGCAGATTGGGAAAAGGCCCTGGTGCAATTCGACAAATGCAGGGAGTACGGTGAAAAAGGCGGTTGGATGAACATGATGGCCTGGGCCGAGTTCAACTCGAGTGAAGCACTTATACATCTGGGAAAGCTGGACAAGGCCAAAAAGAATCTAGATGGTAGCTTTGACATTCTCATGAGGATAGGGGACAAGGTAGGCATCGGAGGCATCTATCAGAATTATGGGCGGTTATATGCGGCCAGAAAAGACTGGCCTAAGATGGAGGAGTACAATAAAAAAGCTATTGAGGTCTTCATGGAGATTAACACGCCAATCTCGCTGGCAGAGGTCTATGAAGAGTACGGCCTCGCATTAAAGCAAAAAGGCGAAGTGGAACAGGCAAAAAGCGAGCTGCGCCGGGCTGCCAATCTATATCTTCACTTGGAACTTGAAAAACAGCTCAAAAGGGTTATGAAAGAAATCGAGAACTGTTAAGCCAGTTTTCTCACTATTTTGCGCTAAAGCTAACTATTGACTGGTAAAACATTCCTTAGCCCCCCGATCGTTAATCTTCTTCCGCAGTTATTACGACCTTTGGTATGTTCCCTGATACCTTGATACCCTTCTGAAGTTTTCCGACATTGTACTTCAGTTTTTCCGAAACCTTCACTACTAACATTGTAATAGATAATATTGTACGAAGGGGTGTAAATACTTTGCGTTCGGGAAATATTATTTTGTGCTGGCCATGTGTTGGATGTTAACATTTCAGATATCCTGGCAAAAAGTTTAATTGAATGACGACACTAACCCACGCATGAAACAGAGAGTGCTGGAGATTCGGCTTCAGGGCCTTGAGGGATTTGCCAATCCAAAAGCCAAGTTGGAGCAATATGCAACACCGGCAAAGATAGCGGCCGATATCCTTTACACGGCCCACGCATTCGGCGACATTGAATCGAAAAGCATTATTGACCTTGGATGCGGCACAGGTGTTTTTTCAATCGGCGCCTGCCTGCTAGGAGCCTTGGAGATTGTCGGGCTAGATATTGATGCCGAGGCACTGGATGCAGCCAGGCGAAACGCGGAAAAAGCAGGATGTGACATCAATTTCCAGTGCAGTAAAGTGGATGACATCTCTGGGAAATATGACACATGCATCATGAATCCTCCGTTCGGCTCCCAGACAAAACATGCAGACATTCCATTTCTTGACAAAGCCATGGAACTGGCCGATGTGATCTATAGCCTTCACAATGCCGAGACCATGGATTTCCTCAGAACAAAAATAGTAAAAAATGACAGAATTGTCCAAATGGAGAGAAAATATAAAATGGAGATAAAACATACCTTCGATTTCCACACGAAGGACATGGCCTTCTTCGATGTTACCATGATGAGGATTGTGAGACCATGAACGAAAAAATGGCAATGCCCGGCGACGAGCTCGCAACGAGCGAGGAATATATGCCTGGCCAGGGCACATATGAGAGCAATGGCACGATATTTGCTGCAGTCATGGGCAAGCCCGTGTTCAATGAATCGGAAAAAACCGTCCAGGTACTGGAAATCAAGATAGTAAGCGCACTCAAGCCGGGGGACATCATTCTCGGTGAGGTGTCCAATGTTTCAAACAGCCTGGCCAATGTTATTGTCTCGGGTGTTGAGGACTCAGTGAAACGAGTGGGGTTCAATGAGATGGGCGTGATACACGTGTCCAAAATCACGGAAGCATATACCGATGATGCCAGGAAGGAATATCGCACAGGCGACCTGGTACGGGCCAGGGTTCTTCAGGCAAGACCTTCACTTCAACTTTCGAGCAAGGAGCCGGAACTTGGAGTTCTCAAGGCCAGATGCAGCCGATGTCGTATCCAGATGGTCAATAAAAGCGGCAAACTCTACTGCAATGAATGCGAGAATAACGAGCACAGAAAACTTGCTAGTGATTTCGGCAAATTCACGCCTGGATATACTGAAGCGTGAATTTCCGCCGCAATTATATTTAACAAGAATGAACTTACCCTTATGCATAGGGAGGGATTGCATGGACAAGTCTACCCAGGAACTCGTTGAAGAAATAAGGCAGCTCAGGAACGAACTCAAGCACATGCAGGAGATAGTGAATTCTCTCGTTAACATAGTCATGGATATAGATGGTGGCGAAGATGAGTACGATGCCATTCCGAACAACCAGAGATTCCTTGACATGTACAATTAGATGGGGTGAGGATTATGGATAGAAAAGTGAAGATTGCCCCTTCGATTCTTTCGGCGGACCTGACCAATCTGGGAGATGCCATTCGAATTTTGAATGACGCAGGAGCGGATATGGTCCATTTGGACGTCATGGACGGAAATTTTGTACCGAATATCACATTCGGACCGGCATTTGCCAGGCAGCTGAAGGCCATTTCAAAAATTCCATTCGATACACATCTCATGATTAATCACCCTATGAGGTATGCCAGGGAATTCATCGAAGCAGGCAGTGACTGGCTGACATTTCATGTCGAGTCGGAGGACAATCCAACCCAGACTATCAAGCACATTCGGGATTTGGGCGCGAAGGTGGGCATGGCAGTTAATCCATGTACCCCGATTGAGGATCTGGAACCGTTCATCTCCGAGCTGGACATGGTCGTAATTATGACTGTAAACCCTGGTTTCGGAGGCCAGAAATGCATGAATGAGCATTTCTCCAAGATTTCTGAGGTCAGGAGATTGGCAGAAAAACTAGGCCAGGACATAGAGATTGAGGTGGACGGCGGCATCAACGAGCACAATGTGGCAGAGGTCGTGAAGGCCGGAGCAACTATTTTCGTGGCTGGTTCAGCGGTGTTCAAGGGCAAGCGCGGCCCCGCAGGCGAGATTGCCGCACTCAA
This sequence comes from Thermoplasmata archaeon, assembly GCA_030655715.1. GTDB lineage: Archaea > Thermoplasmatota > Thermoplasmata > SG8-5 > SG8-5 > UBA147. The sequence continues at coordinate 7,716 of JAUSPR010000012.1, read as the reverse complement.
GGCGGCAGCTGGCATCTAATTTCGAACTTTGGCCCGAACCCATCGTTAAGTTTTTAAACCCCCTCCGTATGCATCGACAAGATTGACATGAACCAGTTCATCACATCAAAATACGGAAAATTCCTTTACGGATTCCTCGGATTTGGCATACCTATGATATTCCTGATAGCCCAGGTCTTCCTGAGCTGGGGGAACCTGCCATTGATGATTCTCATGCTCAGCTGGTTCGGGGTTGCACTGCTTTTATACACCGGCCTTGGCGAAGACGAGTAAACTACCAGCCCCTAAAGAAGCTGGCGTTTATTCCCGGGGCTGGAAGTTTACCATATGGCAGTTGCATACCTGATTTATCGAAGCCTTTACGCTTCGATTATCGATGAAAGTACATGCACGGTATGCAACGGTGGATCGACGACTACCAGCCCCTAAAGAAGCTGGCGTTTATTCCCGGGGCTGGAAGTTTACCATATGGCAGTTGCATACCTGATTTATCGAAGCTTTTACGCTTCGATTATCGATGAAAGTACATGCACGGTATGCAACGGTGGATCGACGACTGCTCATGCCGATTCATCTCAGTCCCACAGGGCTGAGTGTTCTCGGCATATGTGCAGTAAACTACCAACCCCTAAAATTTAGGCATGTGGACGAGAATATGTTTAATCGTGCTTAATCATAAAAACCTTCATATATAGGATGCGGCTACATAGCCCCCCACTGCCAGAGCAGAAAAGCAGCCAGGTAGGATAAATATGAAACTTCCAAGAAAAGTCAACATGTACTGCCCCACGTGTAAGAAACACACACCCCATGATGCAGAGAGGGTAAAGAAGAAGAGGACAAGCGAGCTAAAATGGGGTCAGAGGAGATTCAGGAAGGTCACCGCAGGGTACGGAGGTTTTCCGAGACCAAAACCAGAGGGCAGGGAAAAACCAACCAGGAAAGTTTGGTTAAGGTTCAAGTGTCCAGTATGCAAGAAATATGTCCAACCTATTGCCATTAGGGCAAAGAAATTCGAATTCACTGAGGGATAATCATGGCAAAAGCAACAGATGTCAAGGAAGCAAAGTTCGTGGAAGTCAAGTGCCCGGACTGCGAAAACAAACAGATTCTTTTTGTTAAAAGCGCCACCCGGGTGCCGTGTCAGGCATGTGGCTCAACCCTGGCTACTCCTACAGGCGGCAAATGTGCCATCAAAGGCGAGATAGTCGGGGTTGTAGAATAATGGACTCCGAAGAATTATTTCCAGAGGAAAGCGACCTTGTAGTCTGCACGGTAAAGAGCGTGCGGAACTTTGGCGCATTCGTTGAACTTGAAGAATATCCGGGCAAAGAAGGATTCATCCATGTTGCGGAAATCGCTACAGGTTGGGTCAAACGGATGAGCGATTATGTTCGTGATGGCCAGCGCATTGTCTGTAAGGTCATGAAAGTTGAAACCTCCAAGGGCCATATCGATCTCTCACTCAAAAAGGTCAACGCTCACCAGAAACGCGAAAAAATCCAGGAATGGAAGAATGAGCAAAAGGCCACGAAACTCATTGAGATTGTGGCCGAGCGACTGGAAACAACCCTGGAGGACTTCAAGTCCAAACACGGCTCCAAACTGGTTGACGAATATGGGGGATATTACATTGCATTCGAGGCTGCCGCTGAAGAAAGCGGCCTGCCCAAGAAATTCAAAGGAACCTGGGTGGACATTTTCGTTCAGGTTGCGAAGGAAAACGTCACCATCTCCCTGGCTAAAGTTGACGGAGTCATCGAATTGATTTGCCCGGGAAGCAACGGAATCGAGAATATCAGAAATGCCCTGGCCTTGGCTGAGAAAGAAGGCGGAGATTCTGGCGTGGTCAAAATCCAATACATGGGTGCGCCCAAGTACCGCATTGTTGCAACCGAGGTGGAATTCAAAGCCGCCGAGGAACTCATACGGCATGCTGCCAACCAGGCAATAAACGAAATCCTGAAGCATGGCGGAACAGGCACCTTCGAGAGGTCTTGAGATGGACAATTACATGACAAGATGTATGGAATGCGGAGCCTATTCTCTCAATGACGCCTGTCAGAAATGCGGCGGTAAGACCGCATCGCCTCACCCTTCAAGATTTTCTCCAGAAGACAGGTATGGCAAGTACAGAAGAAGACTGAAGAAGCTTGTCGCAGAGGAGGCGAGTAAATGAAGGACATCCTTCTTGTACATCATGAAGAGCCGAAGCTCAACAAGCCAATACTGGTTGAAGGACTTCCAGGCGTCGGCAATGTGGGAAAATTAGCTGCAGACCACCTGATTTCCAAATTGAAAGCCAAGAAATTCATCAGCATTTATTCAAAACATTTCCCGCCCCAGGTTTTGATTGGCGACGATGGCGTGATAAGGCTGGTTTCCAATGACCTTTATTATCATAAATCAAAAAATGGTTCCGATATAATAATTCTATCCGGCGATTATCAAGGCATTTCCCAGGAAGGCCAGTACGAGATTACCTACGAGGTTCTTGACATTTTCGAGAAATTCGGAGGAAGCAGGATTTACACGCTTGGCGGTTGGAGCGTTGGCAAACTGATTTCTGAGCCCAGGGTGCTGGGTGCGACCACCTCCAAGGAACTGGTTGAGGAGCTCAAGATCGCAGGCGTTCAATTTTCCATGAACGAACCTGCCGGCGGAATTGTAGGCGCGGCTGGTTTGCTTCTTGGACTTGGCCAACTGAGAAAAATAGAGGCTGCTTGTTTGATGGGCGAAACATCCGGTTATTTCTCAGACCCGAAGAGCGCTCAAGGCGTTCTTGAGGTTCTGGTGAAACTTTTGGGAATAAAAATTGACTTCACCGAGCTTGAAAAGCATTCCAAGGAGATAGATGATCTCACTGCCAGCCTGAATGATTTGAAACCAGCAATCGAGAAGCCGGATGAATTAAGATATATCGGATAGTTATTGTTTATATCTTTTACCAATCTCTTCCTCTACCAAGTCAAGGTATTTTGACACATCCAACTCGAAATTTTTAGCCACCACGAGTGCAGCCACCTCGATGTCAACTGACATTCTGTCCTGGGTCTGGTTAATCTGAGAAATTACGTCCTTGGTAGGCAAATTTTTTGACTGAGAAATCATGTCCACAATCTTGAGAAAAAGGCCCCTCGGTTGCTTGTTCTGAAGGATAAGTTCAGGCGCCGGGGAATAACCTTTTGGGATTTCTGTGGCCTTGAAATCGAAAGTCGGACTTACAATGCCGTCTTTCATGGCCAGCAACTCACTGTCTAGGCCGAGCTCCAGAAGTTTCTGCGCCTCCTTCGGGGTGAACCATCTGAAATCCAGAGAGACCGCAAAAACGAAATCATTTTCCGGCATGGAAGATTTGCCCTTCTTCCTGAATACCTGGGCCAAGGCAACCTGAAGTTCAGACATCCTGCATCGCCTCCATTGTTCTGAAATCTACGATAACGCCGGCAATGCCAGAAGATTCTAGAGAGTCAATGACAGTCTTCCCGACAAAACCTGAAACGTACAATTCCTTGAATGTATCGGCCATCCTGGAAACCACTCCAGGATCCGGGGCTGTGCCATCCCTCAATCCACCCAGGTCGAACAGCATTCCCGTGCGAATATTCGGCATAGTACTGATTTCGTCAAGAAGCGTGTCCAGGTTCATTTCACAAATCTGTTTGTTCGGACTCACAATGCCCTGGTCGTAACCAATGGACACGATGATGTTTTCAGATAAATCCAGGGCATCGGTCAACTCGGACAGCGAATCCACATAAGCTGTGCTCATGACCACCCGAGAAGCGTCTGAAATGAACAGATCCATCATGCTATCTGCATCATCGGTTCCGGCATCCAGCCAAACGTCCTTCAGTGCCGCTATACGTTTGACGATGTTCAAATTAGGGCTGTTTCTCTCAATTCCATCAAGATCCAGTATGAAAATTTCTTCTTCCTGAAAATTATGTTCCTTCAGAATATTGACCGGGCTGCGGTACTGCCCTTCTTTATTCCGAAGGGGGGTGTATTTGCCACCCTCCACCACTACAACGTGGCCGTCCCTAAGTGACAATGCTGGAATCTGTTTCACGGGAAGGCTAATGGCTTATTACATTATATAAAATGAGGTTATGGTTTACTTGATGTGTTGGATTTCGCCACTGGGATGGCGAGCCTATTCGATGTGTTGAATCTCCCCACAGTGCGGGCTCTGCGTGTCGTCCAACACAATAATACACTATTCTATGTGCTGTATCTCCCCGCAGTGCGGGCACATTACCTCAATCGGTCTCCTGCTGGTGGTAATTTCTATGGGATTACCGCATTCCACACATTCAACCTGATGGAGTGATGAATCCTGTGCTCGTTTTGGCATGGTTAACTCGGCAAGGCCAGTTGGTTTGATTACCCCTTCCTTCTCCATATGTTTTATTCTTTTTCTTGTCCTGTAGGATATGTAGAGAGAGAAGAGTACTATCAGCAGCAAGCCGATGCTGAAGACCGGGATATCACTAATCTTGAGAAACCACAAAGGGTTCGCATCTGATTTGACAAGTAGAATTTCGCTCGAAGAGGCCTGGGTTGCGCCAAAGTTACATGATGCCATGAATATCTGAACGCCTTCGTCAATATCCTTTGGAATGGTGTAGATTAACGTTCCGCTTGTCTCCGTGGTCTGCAGGCTGGATACCGGGCCGTTGATAAGCCCATATGTTATAGTGAAAGTGGCGGGCATATTTGCATTGCCAAGAATTATGATGTCGTAGTTCACTGCAATGGTGTCACCAGGTCCATAGTACCCTCTGTTGAATTCCAGATTGAGCAGGTAACCCGAGAAAAGGAACGCACTGTCAGTGCCCTGGACTACCCTACCTCCCGCAGAAGCGAATACAGTAAATCCGTACTTGCTAGATGGCGCGACAGGCACATCAAAGGTGAAAATACCGCCCTGGGTGACGCCCTCCTCTACCACGTTTCCCTCGTTGTCATACACCACATAGAATGTAGATGGCGTTCCAATCATTGTCCCGATTATGGAATATGATATAGAAAGCCGGTCATTCTGATTGTAATAATCCCTGTCCAGGTTTACCAGAACAAGGGCATATGCGACACTCACCTGCTGGATGACTGACGCACTATTTCCCGCGCCATCATCTCCCGTGACCCTAATCCAGAGCAAACCCTCGAAATTCCCAGGGATAGCGAAAGAAAAATTGCCATGCGTCTGTGTATCCCTGGCGAAAAGTGAACCATTCGATGATAGAGCTCTGATTTCCAGTATATACGTGAAAGTGGTGCTGGTCACATCGCCTATGGCAGATGCGGTCGCATTCACGAATAAAGTTTCGCTGGACGCGTATTGAGCCCTGTTGAAGTTAAGCACGATACTTATGGATGACGAAGATACTATTTCAAATGACTGGCTATCGGAAATTGAGTTCGTGCCCTTGTAAGCATATATTTCCACTTCAAAGAACGCGCCGTCAACATAGGTTTCATTGTTCAGCGGGATTATGTGATTCAATACACCTTGTGAATCCGTTTTGAGTGTGATTGGCGGGTAGGTCGGTTGTATGTCTCCAATTTTCTTGATGGAAATCGTGACATTACATTCGGGTTCCGCAGTTTCCGTGATGGAGGGGTTGGCAGGATTGTCTGTGGCAAGGGTGCGGACAGAGAGCCTCATTAACGAGCCGGCTGCATACTGATTTTTGTCCATGGTGATTATGACGCCAAGACGCTTGATTGAAAAATCAGCCTTGGAGTACTGGCTTCGCAACGGTGCCGTGGAACTGCTATTGAACCAACCATCCACGAAAAAAATTCTTGTGTAGTTGTCTATCATAGGAAGCTTGAAAGCCACACTCCCAGCCGAGACATTGAACCTGTACGCCTCCACTATGCGTCCCAGATTCCCGAGGTTCGGATCTATCATCCAGATATCTATCTTGCCAATGCCTGTGGCAGGTAGAGTCTGATCCTTCAGGTTGTTCGCGGTCCAGAATACCCTTATCTCATCGCTGCTCAGGTAGGCGTTCCTATCGGTTTCTATCTTGAACACATAACCCTGGACGCTGAAGTTGGTCTCGGCCTCTACGGCCTCGTTCGGCCTTTTCACCCTGAGTAGGTAATTGCCGTCAGGAACATCGCTCGGCACCTCGTAAGAGACCTTGACTGAACCACTTGCTGGAATCTGAATATTACCTCCCGGAATGAGATTTTCACCGTTTATGACGCTGTAAATTGCAAATTTTTCACCCTCGGTATCGCCTGCGACGATGATGCTGATTGTTTCACCAGGCACGTATGTGTTGTTCCCGGTATACTTGCCAGGAACCAACTCCAGGTTTGTGACAGCACCCTCAACGGGTGCTGGAAGAACCAATATTGTCAAAATGAACATGACTGTGAAAGTCAGTGCCAGAAGCTTGTTTTTGAATGCCATGTAGTATCCCTTGCCAGGCAAATCGCACGGAATTCCCCGCATCCTTGTTTGCTGGCAGTAAAAGTAATATATGTTTGTATATATATATTTTACGTATGGAAATGAGTATTTGTTTTCCTGGGTTTTTTCTGCCGCTTCTTCCCCTATTGCTACCTGAATGTTTTCTTCCTCGTGAATGGGGAAGGAATCTTATCTCCGCATAAGCGGCACTTCTACTTTGATGTTGGAGGGCAGGAACCTACCATGTGGCTGTATTTTCTCCAGGGCATCAAGGCTCGCCCTTTCCGGCCGAGTAATGTTTCATCACCACCTTCTCGGCCTCAACCATGGCAAAAATTGCAACAGTTGCCAGGATTGCAGGAAGCCATGCATCGATTCCCATAGGAACTGTGCTGAATAGCCGATTCATGATAGGAAGATAAACAACCGCAAGCTGGAGCAGCAATGTGGCAGCAACGCCAACGAATACCCACTTGTTCGTGAAAAAATGTTTAGATATGGCAGGCTCAATGAATGACCTGGTCGTGAATATGCAGGCGAGTTCCATCATCACTATGGTGGTCATCACGATTGTTCTAGCAGCATCCACACTGTAACCGGCACCGATAGCGAAGCTGAAAGCGATGAAGGCGCATAAAGTCATGGTAGTGGCCACAACCATCAATCTGACCATCAGCCTTCTGCTAAGTAACGGGGCCTTTGGATCCCGGGGCGATTTTTGGAGAAGCCCAGTGTCCTTCACCTCCAGCGCCAGCGGAATTGTGCAAGTTGCGGAAGTGACCAGATTGATCCATAGAACATGAACAGGCATCAGCGGTATGGTCAGGCCAGCCAGAATTGCAATGGTTATTGCAAGTGACTGGCCTAATGATGTCGGAATTAGAAATGCCAGTATTTTTTGAAGATTGGCATATGTATGACGACCTTCCTCCACGGCACTGACAATCGTGGCGAAATTGTCATCTGCCAGTATCATGTCAGCCGCCTCCTTGGTTACGTCGGTACCGGAAATGCCCATGGCAATTCCGATATCTGCCGCTTTGAGTGCTGGCGCATCATTGACGCCGTCGCCAGTAACTGCGACGACCTCACCATGTTTGCGAAGTTGCTGAACTATTCTGTATTTGTGAATCGGTGACGCCCTCGCATAAACCGAGCATCTCTGTACAACATCGTAAAGCTGGTCATCTGTCATAATCTCCAGTTGGCTGCCAAGGATAATTTCCGACTCTGAATCGGCAATGCCGAGCTTGGTTGCGATTGCCCCAGCAGTTGTATGATGGTCA
>JAUSPR010000009.1 GCA_030655715.1 Thermoplasmata archaeon | reverse complement strand
TGGAAATTAGTGCTCCAAGAGCTTCGCGCTCATCTTTGCTAAGTGTTACTATATATCTTTTCATATTCAATCCACCTCGATAGGGTATGGTGGACATCCTTTATATATTTTACGACATTACATGGTTGACATGACACTAGGTGTCAAGGCCTTCAAGAAGGTCAGCGACATTCCAGAGAAAATAGATTTGGCTGTGATTTCCACACCTGCAAAAACCGTGCCGGGCATTATCGAGGAATGCGGCAAGGCCGGAATAACTGGCATCGTGATAATTTCAGCCGGGTTCAAGGAAATCGGCAAGGACGGAAAAGCCCTGGAAACCGAAATATACGCTCACAAGAAAAAATATGGTCTGAAAATAATCGGCCCCAACTGCCTCGGAATCATCAGACCGGGCAAGAATCTTAATGCCACCTTTGCCGTGAAAATGCCCAAACCGGGTAAAATTGCCTTCATATCCCAGAGCGGTGCTCTCGGCACTGCGACCCTGGACTGGGCCATCCATGAGAACATCGGATTCAGCGCATTCGTGTCAATCGGATCGATGATTGACGTTGATTTTGGCGAGTTGATAGATTATTTCGGTTCTGACCCGGAGACGCGCAGCATCCTGCTTTACATTGAAGGAATTACCGATGCCAGGAAGTTCATCAGTGCAGCAAGGCATTTCGCCAGGACAAAGCCCATCATCGTGGTCAAGGCCGGACGCTATGCTGAAAGCGCGAAGGCTGCGGCTTCCCACACCGGTTCTATGACAGGCGAGGATGCGATCTACGATGCGGCGTTTAAGAGGGCTGGCATTGTCCGCGTGAATGAGATTTCCGACCTTTTCAACTGTTCAAGCATCCTGGGCATGCAGCCATTGCCCCAGGGCAGGAGGCTTGCAATAATAACCAACGCTGGAGGCCCGGGAATTCTGGCAACGGATGCCTTGATATCCAAGGGCGGAAAGCTGGCCGAGTTGAGCGAGGAGACCATGAAAGTTCTCAATGAGTATCTGCCGCCGTTCTGGAGCCGGAACAACCCAATTGATATCCTGGGAGATGCTGGAGCCGAGCGTTACGAAGTGGTGCTGGATGCCTGTCTGAAGGACAAGAATGTCGATGGAATTCTTTTGATAAACACAGTGCAGGGAGTTGCCGATCCCCTTGATTCTGCAAAGCGGATAGTCAAGACCCTGAACAAGAAGAAGAACATGTCCAAGACAATTCTCACGTCCTTCATCGGGATGTCTGGCGTTGAAAAGGCCAATAGAGAATTTGTAAAGAACAATATCCCGACTTACCCGACGCCGGAACAGGCCATTGACGCATACATGTACATGTACCAGTACAAGCGAAATTTGGAACTGCTGTATGAAACGCCTGAGGAAACCCACATGGACGGCGCACCTCCGAAACGACCGCTGATGGTCATCATGCGCAATGCTGCAAAGGAGGGCCGGGAAATACTCACGGAGGCAGAGGCTAAGCAGCTTCTGGATTATTATGAAATTCCGGTTGTCAGAACCGAGATTGCCAGCAATGCCAGCAATGCAATAGTCAAGGCACATCAGATAGGCTTTCCTGTGGCCATGAAAATTCTGTCCCCTCAGATAACCCACAAGACAGACATTGGCGGCGTTGCCCTGAACCTCACCTCCGATGTAGACGTGAAAAACACGTTCGAGTCCATGGTCCAGAAAGCGAAGGAGGTTCACCCGGAAGCCAAAATAGAGGGAGTGACAATCCAACCCATGCTGACAGGCGGTTACGAAGTAATAATTGGCTCAAAGACAGATTCATTGTTCGGCCCGGTCATTGTTTTCGGCACCGGTGGCACAGGCGTGGAAATACACAAGGACATCGCGCTCGGGCTTCCGCCGTTGAACCAGGTGCTGGCCAAGCGCATGATGGAAGAAACAAGAATCTACAAGATGCTCAAAGGCTTCAGAAACAAGCCCCCCGCAGACATCAAGCTCCTGGAGGAAATTATGGTGCGATTTTCCAATATGCTCATCGATTTCCCCCAGATAAAGGAAATTGACATCAACCCGCTCCTGGTGGACGAGAAGGGCGCGTTCGCGCTGGACGCCAGGGTCGTGATTGACAAGGACAAGGTCTTGCAGGACATTGGCCAGCATTCACAGCTTGTCATCAGCCCCTACCCGAAGAAGTATGAGACAGTCTGGAAGATGAAGGACGGTCGTTCCGTCATTCTCCGACCCATAAAGCCTGAGGATGAGGAAATGTGGCTGGAGATGTTCAATAATTTCTCCGAAGCGTCAATCCGCTTCAGGTTCTTCCAGTTCATGAGAAATACCTCCCACGAGGTCCGTGTGCGGTACTGCAATATTGACTATGACAGGGAGATGGCCATAATTCCGGAACTGGAGGAAAACGGCAAGCGCAGGATTTTGGGCGTTGCCAGGATTATTGCGAACTCTGAGAAGACAAGGGCAGAACTGGCCATAATCGTCGCAGACCCCTGGCAGGGTCTTGGTCTTGGCTCCAAGATGATGGATTACACCATCGAAATAGCCAAAGACATGGGCATACATACCCTGGTCGCAGAAATGATGATAGACAATAAGCCCGCAATAGAACTGTTGAAGAAAATGGGATTCGAGATAACCAGGTCCGGGGACGGTGTGGTGCACGCGAGGCTGGACCTAATCAATGAACGGTGAGGAATCGACCGGATTATCTGAGCCCGACAAGGGCAAATTAAGCACCTTGTACCCCCCATACATATAATGTATAGGGGGTTCACAACACAAAGGGCGATATATGTGATATATCGCCCTTTCCATCTTATAGAGTAATTACATCATCGAAACCTTTATATCTCATTTCTCAATGACATGCACCAAACTGAGCATAAACGACGAGTTCGGTGTATATCAATGAGAAAAATAACGTCCGTTAAAAAGATTGCCACGCTTGGTGAAACATTTACGATAGATGACTTAAAGCATATTTTTAACATGACTAACGAAGTGGTCTGGAACCTATTATATCGTCTTGAAAAACAAGGCTGGATAGAACGCATCGAGAAAGGAAAATATATGCGGATTCCTGTTGAAGCTGAAAAAGGGAAGTACACATTGAATCAATTTGTCATTGGTTCGATGCTAGTGGAGCCTTATTGCATATCATACTGGAGTGCGCTTCATCACTATGGTTTTACTGAACAGATTCCATCTACTGTGTTTATACAAACAACTGCGAGAAAGAAGCACCAGAACATTGAGATTTTTGGTATCGATTATAAAATAATCCGGTTAACACCAGAGAAATTTTTTGGTCAAAGAAAGGAATGGTTCATAAATGACGCAATTATGATTACTGACAAGGGGAAAACTTTAGTGGACTGCCTTGATAAGCCACAATACTGTGGAGGAATTATTGAAGCAATTAAGGGCTTGAGAGAGCGAGAGTTCGACCCAATAAAAATAGCTCAATATGCAATGCAAATGAAGAACACGGGAGTCATAAGGCGGTTAGGATTCCTATCTGACTACTATGGCCTTGAGGTCACATTACCTGAGATTAACAAAAGTACACGAAACTATCTACTTCTTGATCCATCAATGCCAAAAGAAGGGGAGACGGACAGCAAGTGGAGATTGATTGTAAACATG
>JAUSPR010000007.1 GCA_030655715.1 Thermoplasmata archaeon | reverse complement strand
CCTGCCAGAAACCTCGGCATACCTGAAGGAGCGCGGTATTACTCTCGACGCCCTAGTTAGCCAGGCAGCGTTCGAACCTGCGCGGCATGCAGGCCGCCGCAGGGTGATGGAAGCCCTGGTGGACGGCGAGATACGTGACAGGGCGCCAGTTGGTGAGGCCGATGCTCTTACCGAGTTGCTTTCATATGTCGTGGCCAGGATTATCGTGTCCTGCACTGCGGACGACCATCTTATTCAGAGATACTCGCTGGCAGAGGCAATCACAGCCCAGTACAGGCTGGAATCAGAAACTCTCGATTTCATCATAGACATGGCTACATACCTTGGCCTGGATGTTGTCCAGCTGAACGCCAGGGAAGTGAGCGTCCATTTTTCCGATTATCTGAGACATAGCAGCCAGATGAGGAGCGAGGAATGGAAGCTTATGAACCAGGAGATGGATAACGGCCGCGTACCGCTTACCAAGGTCAGGCTGGTCAGGCTTTTGCAACATGCTGTCAAGGACAGGATAGAAGACGATTTACCTCTTCCAGTCAATGATGCCATTATCGAGGCATTCACGAATTCGATCGACTTAGTAAGGGAAGAGATAGAGCGGAGAAAGGCCCAGTTCGAAAAAGAAAGTTACGGCCGTGTAAGTTTCCTGAGGTTACCGCCATGCATGAAGAAATTGCTGGACATGATGAAAAAAGGAGAAAACGTCCCGCATGTCGGCAGATTTGCCTTAACCTCATTTCTGCATACTATCGGCATGGGCAATGACGAGATTGTTGCTGTTTTTTCGGCATCTCCCGACTTCAAGGAACAGCTTGCCAGGTATCAAATCGACCATATCACTGGCAAGTCATCCGGCGTCGAATACCTGCCGCCGGAATGTGCCACCATGAAGACCCAGGGTGTTTGCTTTGACCCCGACTCATTGTGCAAGAAGAAATGGCTTCAGCATCCGCTAACATATTATCGTGTTAAAGGCAAGAAACGGGAGAGGCCAGAGAAATCTACTTCTTCAGACGAAGCGTGAGTGCCTTCCAGATTCTGCGGCCGCGCTGGACTGCTGTTGCATGACCCGCAATTGCGAACCAGAGAAGCATTATGTCAAAGGCCGTCAAATCAAAGTTCAGATATGGCAATGTGAACAGAATATTTGTCTGCCAGAAGAAAATAAGACCCCATTGTATCAGGGGAACCAGCATCATCAAAACTAATCTATCTGCCCTGCCAAGAATGCCGCTGTAATCACGGGCGACGCCGACAGCCTGGGCCTGAGTCCCGAGATAGCTGGTCATCAATACGCCGGTGAGACCGAGAACGCCGATCATGGAATTGCAATAACCTGAGACCATGATGCCCAGAATGAGAAAAATATCAGCATACCTGTCCAGCACATGATCCAGAAAATCGCCGCGCAGGCTTGCCTTTCCAGTCAGCTTGGCCACCTTGCCGTCGAGAGCGTCCATTAATGCGCTAGCCATTAGAACCGCAACTGCCACGATAAGTAACCAGTACCAGGTTCCTGAAAGGTAGAAAAGTATGCCTGCGATGGCTGCCAGGGCGATTGCAATGGCCGAGATATGGTCCGGATTAACATTGATAATGCGCTTCGCCATGGGCACGAGGACTCTGTCGGCCGTATCCCTGTGCTTGTCTAGTACCAATCCATCACCGCTCCGCTCCAGTCTATCTTTCCGGGTGGATACTTATCAGCCTCTCCATTCATAATCCTTTCGATTGCCTCGGCTGTTTTCTCGGCTGTAAGCTCGCTCGTATCCAATTCGCAGACAATTTCACAGGCCTCCAGTGCCTCTGTCAAAATGATATCAATAGCCTCAGCCTCCAAATTTTCCATGACCTTTTCATTGGAGTATTTTCTTTCTGCCAGTCTTTTTCTCAAGATTTCAGGATGTGACCTCAAAATGATGCATAACCCGTTCGGAAGAAGATGGGCTAGATGTCCCTCGATGATGATGATTTCATCGATTTCCCCAAGAGCACCGAACAGCTTCTCGGTGTCTATCTCCACTTCCCCATCCACAGTTTCGGTGGCATTATACTGCTCTGCCAGTTCTAACACTGTTTTAATGATATGACCACGTTCAGCCAGAATCTTTGCCGCGCTGGTCTTCCCGGTTCCGGGTGTGCCCGTGAGAGCTATGTACATGTGACAGGCCATGAATCGGAGGTTTAAAAATTCGAGCATCAATAAAGTTATAAACCAGTTATAGGATGAACGCTCAATGGCGGAAAAGAAGAATGTACTGATGTTGCTCAGCAACCCGTTCAGGCCAGACCCGCGTGTGTACAAGGAGGCAAAGAGCCTCATCACTGCGGGTTATGACGTCACCATCCTTTGCTGGGATCGGGAACAGGCCCACCCGGTCGAGGAAATCATTGATGGCATCAAGATAATTCGACTTGGCCCAGCTTCCGGTTACGGTAAATCTGGAGATTTCGTCCGAGCACTGCCCAAGTTCTGGAAAAATCTGCGGAAAAAAGCCTTGAAACTTAAATTCGATATTATACATGCCCATGACCTGGACACACTATCGCCGGGCCTGAAGCTGGCCTCTAAATTCAAAATCCCTTTAATTTACGATAGCCATGAAATTTACCATGAAATGGCCGCGGAAAATCTCTCCCCTTTTTTTACAGGATTATTGGCCAGATACGAGAAAAAGATGGTTCGCAAGCCTGATATCATGATAACTGTCAATGAGTCGATAGCAGAACTTTTTAGAGGGTTCGGGGTCAAGGACATAAGGGTTGTCATGAATTGCCAGCCTGATGTTCATGTTGACAAGGCGGAGGCAGAAACCCTGAAAAAGGAACTATCTCCAGATGGCAAGCAAATTGCCCTTTACATTGGAGTGCTGGAACCCAACAGATTATTACTAGAACTGGCTGAGGCACACATAAAAGGAAATGGCAATTTCCTCCTGGTACTAGGTGGATTCGGCAGCCTTGAACCTAAGTTGAAATCAATGGCAGAAAAAAATCCTAATAAAATAAAATTCATCGGCCGCATCAAACCTTCCGAGGTGCCTAATTACAATCATGCGGCTGATATCTTGCTGGCCACTTATGACCCTGGCCTGAGGAACAATCGCCTGGGCGCACCTAACAAGCTATTCGAGTCCATGAGTGCCTCAAAGCCCATTGTCGTTACAAAGGGTACTTATGCCGCAGAGGTGGTGGAAAAAACCGGTTGTGGCATTTCAACTGACTATACTGGCAAGGCAGCTATTTCCTCAATTGTGGCGCTTTTAGAGGACAAGGTATTTTATGATAAATGTGCAGTTGCAGGAAGGAATGCCTATGAAGAAAAATACAACTGGACAGTCATGGAAAAACGCCTTTTAGACGCATACTCCATGATATTGAAATAGTTCCGCTTAGTATTATTTATACCGTGCATATCCGGTTACATGCGTCCGAACCGGTTCGAGAGGGCCAAAAACAAGAGGCGAACCATTGCAAAGGAGCGCATCATACTCCTGCTGGACATGGCAGAGCAACGAGCCCTTGCAGATGAAATGCCCCTGGCAGATAGATACGCCCAGCTTGCCAGGAAGATCGGCATGCGATATCAAATATCCATGCCGCGCGGTTTCAACCTGCGGTTCTGCAGGCAGTGCCTCAAATATCTGGTCCCGGGAAAGAATGCCCGATTCAGAACATCCGCTGGCAGATTGAGCAGGCAATGCCTTGGGTGCAGTTCGATTTACAGGATGCCGTTGAAGCCAAGGAGGATTTAGTATGGACAAATCAATGAAGGAAAAAAGGACAGTAACAGCACATCTGGAAGCCACAGTCAGGATGGGCAAGTCCGGGATTACGACCGCCCTGATTGAAGAGATAAAGAGCCAGATAAAGAAAAAAGGTGTGGTCAAGGTCAAGCTTCTCGGTACAAGGCGCGAGGAAACCAAGCTTCTTGCTGCGGAACTGGCAGAGAGATGCGATGCCCAGCTTGTTGATGTTCGCGGAAATACCGTATGCCTCTGGAAGAAGGGTGAATGACGCAATATTTATAAATGAAGTCTCATGCACCGGCGATGCCGACCGTTAAAGTCAACGATATCTCTATAAATTATGAAATCCATGGCAAAGGCGAGCCGATAGTCCTGATAGCCGGGCTGGGAACAGAAATCTCCGTTTACAAGAAGATGATTCGCCCCCTTTTGGAAAAGTATAAGTTACTTGTTTTCGACAACCGCGGGGTTGGGCGCTCCGATAAGCCGAACGTCCCTTATACGATTGAGATGATGGCAGACGACACGGCCGGTCTCATGGCTTCAGTGGGCATTGAGAAGGCCAATGTGCTGGGCATATCCCTGGGCGGGCGCATTGCGATGGCTCTGGCGCTACGGCATCCTAGCCATGTTATGAGGCTGATTTTGACATCCACCTTCGCCAGCCAACCTGAGAAAAAGCTTCCTTTAAGTTTTCATGCCGTCAAGCTCATTGCGGCATCAGCCAGACCTTTCAGGAAGCAGACACAGCCATACTATGCGTTCGTCCGGCAGCTGGAAGCATCGCGTGGTTTCGTATGTGCGGACAGATTGGGCGATATCCGGGCCCCGACCCTGATACTGCACGGCCTGAAGGACAAGATCGCACCTTTTAAACTGGCTGAAGAGCTGCATGCTGGGATAAGCAGCTCGAAATTAATATCGTTCCGGGGAGGACATGCTTTCCCGTTCAGCCAAAGGGAAGAATTCATCCAAGAGGTATCCAGATTTTTAGCCTGAAGATGATTTGTGTTAGGCATCTTCATTATATATCGATGAATCTTATCAAATTAACAGAGAAGATGAGCAAATACACTAAAGAATCTGAACTAAAATCATTACATGGCACTTACAAAATTATCAGCATGGACATTGAAGCAAGATTGAAGGAGTTCGAGCAGGTATGGCTCGAAGCAAATGATGAAGTGATTTTCAGGGAACTGGTCTTCTGCCTTTTCACTCCACAATCAAAAGCCAAATCATGCTGGTCCTCGGTGGAGCGGATATGTGAAATCGACCTGCTGGTCAGAGGCTCGGCCGAGCAGATATCCAAGGAGTTAAACGGTGTGCGGTTCCACCATACCAAAGCTGCACGTGTCGTGGAAGCCAGGAAACACATACCTGGGCTGAAGGCCAGGATTGCCGGATTCAAAGATGCACAAGAGGCAAGGGATTGGCTTGTCCTTAACATCAATGGCATGGGCATGAAGGAGGCCAGCCACTTCCTCCGCAACCTGGGAATGGGCAGAGATTTGGCAATACTGGACCGGCATATTCTGAAGAACCTTGTACTGCTTGGCATCATTAACGATTTACTCACTTCTCTTGCAAGGAAAAGATACCTGGAGATTGAAGACAGGATGGTGCAATTTTCTGAACAAATCGGAATACCGATGGCACATCTGGACATGCTTCTCTGGTACAAGGAAGCAGGCGAGATATTCAAGTAGGGGATAAGCAAAGACATTTGATTAGCTGGAAAGGCTCAGTGCATCGTACACCCTGAAAAGCTCAGTGCATAGGTAACTTCATATTCATGTTTTAGGTTCTGTGCATCGTGCACACTTTATTACGAGCC
>JAUSPR010000005.1 GCA_030655715.1 Thermoplasmata archaeon | reverse complement strand
AAAACATCCAGTACTATTTTGGGTAAACGATGTTATGAGCCAAAAACGTCAAAATGAAAAGGTCTACGATGTTGTGAGCCTTTCCAAATAAGCAATTGAAAAATGAGAAACAAATCATAAAATTGGCATTAAAATATTATTTGGAGAATATAATTTGACCGTTTGGGTTCCCATCTGCCATCGTACTTCGCACCAGCATCGCGCCCGGTCGCTCGGCCGACCTCCCCGCTCAGGCGCGGGAGGGTTGGGGTGGGCGGCATCCGAAGCCTGGCTTCGGAACTTTTTATCGGCATCCAAACAGTTGTTTGGAGCAGAACTGGGTGGGGTTGTGCCAACCAAAAGACGTAGCTTGAATTGACGGTCTGGCCAATCATGCCTCGCCTGGATGATTTCATTTGGGGATTTGGAGGGCGGGGTCATAACATCGAATTTATAAAATTCGATGAAGTTGACAGGGGCGTTCTGGAAGCAAAAGGCATTTTGGTTGCCCTGTTTTAGGGGGCCTCGCCTGTGAGGGCGAGGGGGTCAACGGCATCCGGCCAAACCGACATTCTGGTATTGGATGCGGCCCTCAAACCTTTTGCAACCCGGCCTCCAGTACCTCGGTCTGACAGGGGGTGTGTTGAGCGGTTGAATGGGACAAGTTGGGATTAGGCCTGGTGCCGAGGTGAAGAACCGGGTTGCATGCCGGAGTATTTTTCTTTTAAGATTTTCTGCGCTGCGGTATTCTCTTTTGCAATTTTCTCCGCTGGATAGGCCTCCAAAAGATAATATCGAGAAAGAGAAAAATCGGCCTATCCTGCTCGAAAATCGAATCCGATTGATTGGATGCCCAGGGTGAAATTTCACCCTCCAAAAGAAAAATATTCAGCAAATAAGAAAACTCGGGTCAGCATGCTCGAAAATCTATATGGTTGCCTGGGTATTGGATTTCATCTTTTCCAAATGTCCACGGGTTTGCGATGCCGATACCTACCTAAACGTTCCAAATCCCGAAGGGTTTGGATACCGAATAAAATTGGATACCGATTAAAACAGACGGGGCTTTAAAAGGATGAGAAACGGAATCGGTCAACCCGTCAGATTTGACCAATCTGGCGCATGACCCCGCCCTCACAGGCGGGGCATGAACGGGTTGGCTGGTGAGAGACGTGATATGTCTGCTATTTTAGGAAATCTGACGTTTCCCCGATTGGCTAATTACCCAATCCGTCCCTCTACCGCAGCCAACAGTTCCCTGGCCTTTGCAATGGCATTTTTAGCTTGTGTTTCCGAGATGGTGCCAGGAGTGTCATAGACCGATATGTGCCGGTTGCGCCTCATTCTTTCGAACAGGAGTATTGTTTCTGCATAATCACCACCCAGCGCTTCCTCGGCGAACCTTACCACGGAAACATGCTGGTTCCTGCCTGTGGGGCGATAATCGAGGGAGAACATCAATGCCCTGCATGCCTGCAGCATCGCATTGTAAGCTATATTGTATGCCCAGTCACAGCTCTTGTCCATTACCGATTCTGCAGTCTCAATGTCCCGCCTGGCCAGGTCCAGGGAATCTTCAACTCTTTTTTTGTCGATTCTGGTTTTCCTGATGAGTCCTTCGGATTCCATATCGTTATAACTCATTTTCATCCCCATATAGCATTATTCTCTCTCCTTCCAGAACGTTCATGACGAATTTATCGTTGCGCTCTTTCCTGTTCTGGAACTCCTCCAAGGTATATAAAATATAATTTATGTCCCTGCTTAGCTTCTTTTCAAGGCTGTTGATTACAGGAATAAGTATGTTTTCATCAATTTCACCGATAATGAAAATGTCCAGGTCACTCTCAGGTTTTTCAGAATGCCTGGCATAGGAGCCGTAAATAAAACAAAAGTGAATTTGTCCGAGTTCACCCAGGCTGTTTCTTATGACATTGCC
This sequence comes from Thermoplasmata archaeon, assembly GCA_030655715.1. Lineage (GTDB taxonomy): Archaea > Thermoplasmatota > Thermoplasmata > SG8-5 > SG8-5 > UBA147. The sequence goes on along the minus strand of JAUSPR010000005.1, from coordinate 1,423 downwards.
GATTCCGGCGGTCTTGAGATAGATGTTTTTCAGGTCTGGATAGATTATATGGGCTTTGTTAATCTTGAAATATCTTTGATTGCCGTCCTTTCTGCTAATCAGAATGGAAAATTTTTCCAGATGATTCAATTCTCTTCTTGTCGAATTGATGTTTTCCTCAATTTTCCTGGCTATCTCTCTCAAATGGATTTCCAAATCAGGGTTGGAAAGATACAGTCCCAGTATCTTGCTTCTGGTTCTGGATGTAATCAATTGTTCAAGCATGAGTACAAAAAGTACACACTTGTATAAATAATTTACTCAAATCTGCAAGGACTCATCCTCTCATAGTACTCAGTTTTCGAAACCCTAATAAACGCAACAGGCATATCCATGTCAACGAATAGGGGACAATTGTGAGATATCGTTGAACATGTCCATCCCCCGAAGGAGGTCAATCAATGTCCAGAGCATTGTGGAAGCCAGATGAGCAGCAGACAAAGAACGCCAACATGACCAGGTTCATTGAGAATGTCAATGAACAATATGGGTTGGCATTATCTTCATATGATGAATTGTACAAATGGTCAATAGATAATATTCCGGATTTCTGGGCAGCTATGTGGAAGTTCGGGGACATTGTCCATTCCCAGACATTCGATGAGATAGTCACCGACCTGAATAAGATGCCTGGCGCGAAATGGTTTGCCGGAGCAAGGCTGAACTATGCCGAGAACCTGCTGCGGCATCGTGACGAAAGGGCCGCAATCGTCTTTAGGGGCGAAACAAAGGTCAGGCGAACAATCACATACTCTGAGCTTTATGACCGCGTAGCAAGGCTTGCAAGGGCGCTCAGGGACTCCGGAGTAAAGGCCGGCGATAGGGTCGCAGGCTTCATGCCAAATATGCCCGAGGCAATTATTGCCATGCTGGCAACTACAAGTATCGGGGCAATTTGGTCATCATGCTCACCTGATTTCGGAATAAAGGGCGTACTGGACAGATTTGGTCAAATTGAACCGAAAATACTGTTCACCGCTGACGGATATTTCTACAAAGACAGGAGTTTTGATTCTCTGGAAAAAATATCCAGTATAATCAATGATCTGCCGTCTGTGGAGAAAATTATCGTGGTTCCGTATACACAGGAGAAACCCGACACAAGCCGATTATCCAATGCGATAATGTACGACGATTTCCTATCGAAAGATGATGGGCTGGACATCGTATTCGAACAATTACCCTTCGACCATCCCCTTTACATAATGTATTCTTCCGGCACGACCGGTGTTCCGAAATGCATAGTTCACGGCGCTGGCGGAACCCTCATCCAGCACTTGAAGGAGCTGATGCTGCATACTGACCTGAAGCGGGACGATAAAATATTCTATTTCACAACATGCGGGTGGATGATGTGGAACTGGCTTGTGAGCTCGCTGGCAGT
>JAUSPR010000093.1 GCA_030655715.1 Thermoplasmata archaeon | reverse complement strand
ATTTTTCACCTTTGTATAGAATACTGGATCTATGGTAGGTAAATAAATAAAACATTCTTCACAGGCCGTTTTTCCACAATGTGCACAATAGTATACTTTTACAAACATTCCTTTTTTTCCACATTTAAAACATTGAGACATGCCTACCCCTCTGTTAGTGAAGTGGATGCGAAAGCCTGATATTAAGGCTTTCGTTTCCGCTCCTCCTCAACGTTCCGAACCCAAGCTTCGGGTACCGATAATAATTTCGCCCACCCCCCCCCCGCAACCCTTTATACCGAAAAAACCAATCCCCACTCATGGACCCCCTCACAGTCTCGGAAGTTTCGCGAATCGTGAAGGATACCCTGAGAGCCCAGCCAGAACTGGAAGACATCGCAGTCCGGGGAGAAGTGACGAATTACGCGGATAGAGGTCATCATTATTTCTCGATAAAGGATGATAAATCGCAGCTGAAATGCGTTATTTGGAAGTCCGCGGCTTACAATATTGAAGGGCTGCCGCTCCAGAACGGTGCCAAAGTCGTGGTCTGGGGCAGCATTGACACCTATCCGGGGCAGTCAACTTATCAGCTGAACGTGATTCGCTGCATTCCCGAGGGCCGGGGCGAGCTTTTCAAGAAGTTTCTGGAACTGAAACAGAAGCTGCTGGACGAGGGTCTGTTCGCGGCTGAAGCGAAAGTTCCGATTCCCATGTTCCCCGAAAAGGTCGGCATCGTCACGTCCGAGAAGGGCGCGGCACTCCAGGACATGGTCCGCGTCTTCATGGCTGGTCCGGGCGTGGAGATACTAACCTTCGATGCCAGGGTTCAGGGCGAGGGCTCGGCAGCCAGCATTGCCCAGGGCATTAAGGCCCTGGACGGGAAAGTGGATTTGATTATTATCGGCCGCGGAGGCGGTTCAATCGAGGACCTGTGGGCCTTCAATGAGGAGGTATTGGCCAGGGCGGTTTTTGGGTGCAACACCCCGATTATTTCAGCGGTTGGTCACGAGGTGGACGAGGTCATCACCGATTATGTGGCAGACCGTAGAGCATCCACGCCCACTGCCGCGGCCGAAATAGTGGTCCAGAACATGCAATCCGTCATCGATGAGAAAGAATCACTGGCCGAAAAAATATCGGTTTCCATGGCCGACATAATACGTAACTCACGCCAATCAATTGACAGCCTGGACATGGCCATGTGGCGGAAGCTCATCGACTCCGGGCTGGAAAATTCCCGTTCGTCAGTCAAGGGACTTGAAGCCGGCTTTGGATATGCAGTTATATCGCACATTGCCAGGGCCAGGAAATCTCTGGACGCGCGGGAAACAGACCTCAGAACCACCTGGGTCGCGGCCCTGAAAGAAAAGGGTCTTGCGGCATTGTACCAGGACGGCAACCGTGTCACAGATGCATCCAAATTCAAGAAAGGCCAGTTTACAGGTCTCATGAGGGACGGCAAAATTACAGGAGAGGTGAAGGACATTGAAGTTTGAAGAAATTTTAGATAAGCTCAGGAAAGTGAATGAGGAACTGGAGGATGAGTCCATACCGCTGGAACGCGCAATGCAGCTCTACGAGGATGGCGTCAAACTGTCAAAGATGGCGGACCAGATACTTTCCAAGGCTGAAACCAGGATAAAACAGCTAGGCAAGGATGAATGATCAAGGTTTCGGTTTCATGTCTGTCTTCCCAGTCGGATGCTGGGCAATCTCCTCCATGAGTTCCATCTGAATCTGCTGGATGTTTATCATGCGTTCCCATTGTTTTGTGAGGATATGGTCTATCTTGTCGCTCAGGTGTCGTATCTCCAATTCGGCCTTCAGGTTGATCTTGTAATCTTCCTGGGCGCGCATGCGGTCCCGTTCTGCCTGCCTGTTCTGGCTCATTATGATTATCGGTGCCTGGAGCGCAGCAATGCAAGAGAGAACTAAATTCAGAAGTATGAATGGATATGGGTCGAATGGCCTAATCAGCAGTGTGGAGGCGTTCACAAACAGCCAGCAAATTATTATAACTGTGAAAAAGCCTATGAAGCCCCAGCTTCCACCGAACTCGGCCACGCGGTCAGCCATCTTTTCTCCGAAGGTGAGCTGTTCTTCGTATTCCTTCGCAGTGTCCCTGGTCAGGAGGTCATGCTCACTGAGACTTTTAATGACCTCGTTGTCAATGCTGGATAGCTCGCCCCTCTCCTCCTCCAGAATGGACCTGACATACTGTCCGCGGAACGCGTTCAGGTCTGTGAAACAAATATAACCGGAGGGTGACCAGTCAGGGTGTATCCTGATAATATGGCTTACAATTGAAGGCCTTACCAATTCACCATGAACGGACACGCTGGCGCGCTTCTGCTTTCCGCATATCTGGCAAAGAACGGTTTCCTCCTGTTTTCTAGCCAATCTGTACCTCGAACAGCCACACTGTAGATGCGATACAAATAGGTATCGAGCAGATAGTCTTATTATGGGGCAGAACGATTCCTTGGAGATCAAATATGGAACCCAAAGATTTTGACAAGTATATGGAGAAATTGGCAAAACTTCAGTTGAACAATTCCTTTGACATACCTTACTTTGCTGGCTACAACAGGGAGGGCAGCGTCATTTACATAGATGACGACGTTCCGAAAACAGTTGCCATCGGGGGAAAGGAGCTGAATTTGCATATGAGCCTGGCCTTGCATGAACTTGTCGAAAAGATACACATAGACCAAGGCTATACATATCCGGGAGCACACGAGATTGCCACCAAGTACGAGAAGCACTACGTGGAAAACCAGGGAATCGCATGGGACGATTATGACAGGGAAGTGGGAAAGCTGATGCACACCAACTGGATATCAAAGTGGAAATCCGTCCCCAAGGATCTGGACATGACGCCTTACCAGTATTCTCACGACGTGAAAACGCTCTCGAAAATAAGAAAATACCTGATGGAGTGACGCTTTTCTCCATCAGGACCTTTTGACATTAATCCCTTATGCCCTTTTCATCCACAGTTATAACGGCTTCGGCCTCAGGCAGGTTGGGCGAGTCAATGAGCCGCACTATGCGCTTGCCGCCTTTGCTCTTTCTGAGATACATCCTGAACGTTGCGGTATGGCCGACAATATGACCGCCAATTGGCCGTGTCGGGTCTCCGAAGAATGCGTCAGGCTTTGCAGAAACCTGGTTCGTGACCATGATTACCGCGTTGTGTAAGTCGCCGAACCTGAGCAGCTCATGCATGTGCTTGTTTAATTTTTGCTGGCGATCTGCGAGTGTGCCTCGGCCGACATATTCTGCCCTGAAATGCGAGGTTAACGAGTCAACAACCAATAAACGGACGTTGAACTCCCCTGCAATCTCCTTGGCCTTCTCTGCAAGCAACATCTGATGATGCGAGTTGAACGCTCTGGCAACGTGAATTCTGGACAGCACGTCCTTCGAATCCATGCCAAGGGCATCGGACATCTGGATTATCCTTTCCGGTCTGAAAGTGTTTTCAGTGTCGATGACGATAACATCACCGTTAAGGCCGCCGTCCTTCACCTTCATCTGGCAAGTGACACAGCACTGATGGGCTATCTGGGTCTTTCCCGAACCGAATTCTCCATACATCTCGGAAATGGCCTGAGATTCGAATCCGCCGCCCAGCAGGGAATCGAGAGCCTTGGAACAGCTTGTGAGCTTTCCGACCTTCTCCCTTCTTTGCATTACAATGTCACCGGTCTCGAAACCACCAATATCTGCAGCTTTCTTGGCTGCTGCAATGACCTTGGCCGCGACTGTCTCGCCTATCTCGCATAAATCTGCAAGATTCTTGGGCGATTCTACGGCAATGGCCATCATTGTAGTGTAACCGGCTTCCTTGAGCTTCTCCGCTGTTGCTGGTCCGACTCCTGGCAACTTTTCTATTCCACTCTCTTCATCGCTCATGGTTATTTCACCAGACACTAATCTGTAATTTAGCTTATAAGCATACCTAGGGGGTCTCCGAAAGTATTTATCGGCATCCAAACCCTTCGGGCATTTGGAACGTTTTTTATCGGTTTCCCAAGTCCTGCGGGACATTGGGAGGGAATCGGGAATATGGGAATCGGCCGGGTTGGCCGGTGTTTCGGCATCCATTCCATTTATGCGTCCGAAGCTCTTCGGGCATTCGGACCAACCATTCCCGATTCCCCTAATTTAACCTAAAATCTCTTTGATGTACTTCCCCTCGTCCATAATCTGCCGACCGTCCAGCCAGATACTGCATTTTCTCATTAAAAGGTCGATGTGATAATCGCTGGCCCAGGTCGCGCCGGTCTTTTCATGATATGGGTCGCCAAAGGCTACGTGTACCGTGGAAAATTTCTCGTCCTGGAGGATATTGCCTATGATCTCCTTTAGGAAAACGTTTGTGCCGAGGCCGACCTCGCCAATTCTGGAGGCATTTGCCTCGGAATTGACATATGATTTGAAATCTGCCAACAGTTCTTTGTGGTCACATTTTATCTTCTTTATGAACGAACCTCCAATTTCATGTTCGACATCGATAATAAGAGGTGTTTCTTGATAATCAACCTTGCCGGAGTATTTCATCTCTATCCAGTCGCCGATTGTGCCATCAACTACGATTCTCCCCTGGAATGTCTTTGGCGCTGTAAAGACCTCGCCGGACGGAAGATTGTCCCAGACACCTATCTTGTCGATTATTCCCGTGCATGGAATCCACTTGATATCTGGATCGAATGTTGCTGTGAAATCCGTGCCAGCCGGAGAAGTCACTTTAATTTCTGTGGTTTTCACCAGTAAATCGTACAATCGGTTGGTGATGGTTGCAACCTTGTCGTAATCCACGCACATTCCGGTTTTCATAATTGTTTCATTGACGCCCACCATATGGGCAAGCCTGGCTTTCTGAACTATAAGTTGAAGAAAAGGGCCTCTGAGCGTCTCCAGTTCGCCTTCCATGGGACCGGCAACGAAGAAAGCTGCAGTTGCCTTCTTGATAGCCTCGACGAGGGAGTTGGGCATTGTCTTTAGCGGGCGACCGCCGTAGGAGGGCAAGTCAAGATTGAAAAATCTCACTTTGTCAGTGATTTCCAGGGATTTTTGCCTAATGGCCATCCCGATATCCTTGCTGGGAGCGTCAGCGACTATGAGCACGCTATCCTCTGGTTTTATTTTCAAACACTTTGTCACCGCGACAGTGGCTCCGTCCTCAATGCTGCACTTCATTATCGTTCTGGAATACATTGGAGTATTAAGTTATTACGATAATGGATTGCTTTATGGGAAAATGTAAAATCCCGGGACGACTTATTAGGCCGCATGACAGTGCCGAAATCCCACCCTAGATACGAGAGCCTGATGAAGCGCGACAAGCTCATCGAAGCGTATAAGTCAGGCATGGTCGCCGAAGCTGGCATGATAGCCCACGGCCGGGGCGAGGCATTTGATTATCTCCTTGGGGAGGAAACAATTCCCGAGGCCGAGGAGGCCGAGATGGCTGCGGCAAGTTTACTTCTCCATGCCAAAAATCCGGTAATATCAGTCAACGGAAATGTCGCGGCTTTGTGTCCTGAAGCCCTGGTTGAGCTGGCCAATACAATACCCGCGAAACTGGAAGTCAATCTTTTCTACCGGACAGATGAAAGAATGAAAAAGGTAATAGGCCACCTGGAAGAACATGGAGCAAAGAATGTTCTGGGCCTGAAGCCGGACGCGCATATCCCCGATTTGGAGCATGCCAGGGGCCTCTGCACCAAAGAGGGCATTTTCACCGCCGATGTTATTCTGGTTCCCCTGGAGGACGGGGACCGGGCTTTAGCCCTCAGGAAGATGGGCAAGACCACCATAATCATCGACCTGAATCCATTGTCCAGGAGCGCCAGGGCGGCCAGCGTCACAATTGTGGACGAGGTCACCAGGGCCATACCCAATATAACCGAGTTCGCGAAGCAGCTCAAGGGCCAGCCGCCGCTCAAGAAATTCGATAATGAAGCTGCGCTCCGGCGCGCTATCGACAGGATAACCAATGCGCTGTTCGAACTGAGATGCGCTTTCGGGCCCGGTTAGTGATAATGGTCAAGAAAGCATCAGGCGTGAACGCCTGAGATGAATTGACCAATTACACGAATACAATCAAAAGATAGACCGCCATGTACCGTGCATATCTTAACATATGAAATCAAAGATAACAGGCTTTGATAACTCAGGTGCATGGCCTACATTTGTAAACTTCCAGCTCTGGCAATAAACGCCAGCCACTTAAGGGGCTGGTAGTTTACATTTTCAAACAAGTTCGTACGTCAACCTGCACCGGTCCTTGCCCTTGCTCTCGCACCCGAGGACATGCACCTTTCCAAGTTCCATGGTGTTTCGAACGTGGGTTCCCGCGCAAGGGCAGACGTCGAAGCCAGCAACCTCTATCACCCGAAGATTGTTAACCGATTTGGGAATCAGATCAAGATTGCACCTTTCCTCGTTCACGCGTTTTTCCAGGTCTGTGCGAAGCTCCTGTTTTATCTGTACGTCCAGATCCCGGCCGATTATTTCATTTGCCTCATTCTCGATAATGGCTATTTGCTCGTCAGTGAACTTTATCGGATGAAAATCAATTCTGGACCTGTCATGGTATAGCTGGTTTCCGACTGTGCGTGCTCCAAATCTGTCGAAAACCACGCCCGATACAATATGCTGAGCCGTATGCATCCTCATGTGGCCGTACCGTTTTTCCCAGTCAAGAAGGCAGTGCACCGCACCTTCTGGCACTGGTCCGTCAAGGAAATGTTTTATTCCATCTTTTTTGGTGACCATCTTGACCCGCGTCCTTCCGCCGGGCCATTCCAGACAACCAGTGTCCGAGGGCTGTCCCCCGCCTTCGGGGTAGAACGCGCTTCTGTCCAGTTCCACCCAGTCTTCTCCATGGGAGACCACTGTCGCTTCCCATTCGCGGATATAGTTCGATTCAATGCTTGGCATGTAAAGGATTTCGGTCATTGGTTGCACCCGGGGGGAGATGGTTGGGGAAGGTTAAAAATTTGTTTATCCTGTATCCGAAGCCCTTTTTATCGATTTCCAAAGTCCTTTTATCGGCATCCAAAGTCCTGAGGGACATTTGGTCTTAGTCGGTATTCGAAGCCCTTCGGGCATTCGAAGGGGATGGGGCCGGGTTGGCTGGTGCCCGTGAACAGTTGCATAAACATTGCAACGTGAAGGATGAAAGAGACGTTTCCTTGCAAGAGCTAACAAATTCATTTCACCTGGCTTGAACGAGTCAGGCGAGTGCCCGACCTCCCGGCCCTTACAGACCGGGTTTCCCAGGATATAGCTCACAAGGGTGACATCGCAAATCTCCGATAAAATGATTTGCGTTTGAACCTCCCCGTCCTTGCGTTGCTCAGGATTGGGCTCGCTACGCTCGTCCCAACTCTTGAAAATCTGGCCACAAGCGTCAATAACATTACGATTTTCTACGAGCGAGGCATCCACGGGTCGCTTACGTCAATGATTTCTGAATGATTTATGCTAATAATTTACTCTCGCTCCGTCGCTACGCTCTCTCTACTACGAAACGGGGAAGCGCACACACGACCCACCCTTGCGCTCGTCCGCTGGCCCTTGGCCTTCGTCCAACCCCCTGCTCCGAGCGCTACGAATACTTTCAGCCATCTCTGGTCTATCGTTATATACTCTGAAAGGAATTAACAAATTATGAAACTGAAAAATGTAATGGGAAATGAGTACTCTAGCACAATTGGTAAATCGGTCACAGTATGTACCCGATACGGAAAACAATATGTCAGAAAATGGGTAAAGCCCAAAGATCCGAAAACGCCCTTGCAGATGCAACAAAGAGAGAAATATGCAAGAGCCAATGAAATCTGGAAGGAAATGTCACCTGATGAGAAGCAGATCTACAGGGAACATGCCAAAGGTCTGGGAATGAGTGGCTATAATCTATTTGTCTCTGAGTTTACGAGAGAAAGAAGCTAGTTCAAATCTATATCTGCTTAGGAACAGGTTGGTAACAGCCAGGGTACAGGTTAGGTAAGACACTGTAATGAATCTGTTCTTATAGAAAAACGGATTCCTACTGTTGAGTAGGCGGAGATTTTCGCTTTCTGAGATACACCGTTGTTGCCACACTCCCTAGAATTATGACAGTAACCACTATTATCCACAAGTAATCACCAGTTAATGTTGGCTCAATATCTAGGGTTATTGTTATTTCTTTATTTTCATCCATTACTACTGTCATTTCCCGCCTGAGGCCATCTTTTTCTATGATAAGGGTGTGCGGTGTATAATATGTTTTATTTGTTGAGTTTTGAATATACTCGGTGAGAATAATTCTATTAACGTCACCGTCCGTACCCGAAATATATTTTTGGTTTAAAGCTTCATTATAGTTATCCTTAATGGTAACATTAACATCAGACAACCCATTACCGTTCTCATCCAAGATAGAAATATCCAAATACCATTTAACAAATAATGTTGAAGGTGATTTTATTTTATTATCATCAAACGAACAATTAATTAAATTTATATATGCACAGGTATGTATATCGTGCTCTAAGTTATTAATAAATGTTGAATTATAAATTGTAGCAGAGCCATTAATACCTGAAATGCCTGACCAAAGTGAATTACTGATGGTGGTATTTTGCATGATTATAGAGGCCCCTTTATTTATTTCTATGCCATTGCCTAAATTATTAGTAATTATACAGTTATAAAAATATGCATCAGAATAAATCTGCAACCCACCAAAACCATGTGTCATAGAAAAAGCAGGGGACCATATATGACTTATTTTTGATGAAAAGAA
>JAUSPR010000273.1 GCA_030655715.1 Thermoplasmata archaeon | reverse complement strand
CAGGATATTTTCGGACAGAAAATCGGGTCAGATCAGCGCGGCCACGATCATCGTCAGGGTTGCAAGGAAACCTACGCTCCAGATGGCGGAACGCCTTAGTATATGATTTTTCAATGGGGTTCCATTCGTCCATGTTCATGTAAGACGATGAAAACACATAGGTGTTCCACAGGACATTCAGCATGCCATGGGTTTTCTTTAGGTCCTTTTGATTGAAAGCAAAACTCTCGGTTGGGTCAATACTCAACATGTAAAAGCGCAAAGCATCGGCACTGTGAAGGGACAATACGGAATTAGTGTCAGAAAATTCAGATTTGCTGTTATTAACATTGTGGCCGCCCTCGTCATGAACAAATCCATGTGCCAGTACTTTCTTGAAAGGTATTTTATTGAATAGTATAGTTCCTGCAAGTATCTGATTATAGAACCAGCCTTTGGATTGATCCTGGCCTTCGGCTATCCAGTCAGCGGGCCATAATTCCTTGAAAGCTTTCTTCTTCCGGGGGTATCCTAACTGGCCCCAGGAAGAGATACTTGAATCAAACCACACATCCACGATGTCAGGAACCCTCTTCATTAATCCGCCGCACTTGGGGCATTCAAGACTGATTTTATCAATCCAGGGCCGGTGAAGGTCCATTCCTTCCTTGTATCCATTTGCATCCACGATGTCTCTGAAGCTACCAATCACTTCCACATGCCCACAAACATCAGCGATACATTCCCATACTGGCAATGGGGTTCCCCAGTAGCGCTGGCGCGAAATGCACCAGTCATTGACCTTGTGTATCCAATCCTGCTGCCTGGTACTTCCGAATCTCTCGGGTGTCCAGCTAACCCCTTTAATGGTTTTGAGCATAACATCCTTCACTTCGTTGGATTTCAAAAACCATTGTTCGGTTGCCCGGTGGACTATGGGGCTCTCGCATCTCCAGCAATGGCCTGACTTATGATCTTCCTTTGAATCGAAAAGCACGAATCTCAAAGCTTTCATGTCAGCAAGTATGCTATTATTTGCTTCCTCTGAATTTTGTCCAGCATACTTGATTCCGAGTTCGGTTGTGAAAATGCCTCGCTCATCGACCGGAGAAAATATCGGAAGCGAATATTCGTTTCCAATATTCGAATCCATGACACCAAGGCCAGGTGAAATATATACGCATCCAGTATTTGATTCATGTACGGATTCCAACGCGATTACCTTGTGGCACCACTCACCCTTCAGAGATTTGTGATATGGAATATCAGCCATTAACGGATGGAAAAACCCAAGTTTTTCGAGCTCTTTACCAGTTATTGTTTCCAGAATCTCGTGAGCTTCAACACCAGCGAGTTTGGTTATTTCTTCAACATTGTGCTCAAGAAGAATAATGGTACTCTTTCTACCTCCCTGCCGGACTGCCACTCTTGCATAAATCGCATTCGGATTTACGCCTATTGCTAGGGCTCCTGCGAATGTCCAAGGTGAAGTTGTCCAGACTATGAGATACTCATCTCTTCTGCCTTTAATGGGGATTTTAAGATATACTGAATGGCCGTTTCCATGTTTGTAAATCACCTCACCCTGGGCCAGAGGTGATTCGCATCTAGGACACCAGGCCGTAACCTGTTTCTGTTTTTCCAGAAGATTTTTCTTGTGCGCCTCTTTAATCGACCTCCAGACAGTTTCCATGTAAGTATTATCTGCGGTTAGATAACTATGTTCCCAGTCTAGCCAAATACCCAGTGCCTTGAACTGGTCCATCATTTTTTGATGGTAATCATTCGCATAATCTTTGCATGTGTTTACGAATCTCTCTACGCCCAGTTCTTCAATTTCTTTTTTGAAGTTGATGCCCAGGGATTCTTCAACTTTAACCTCAATGGGCAATCCATGCATGTCGAATCCGGGTTTATCAATTACATCCAGTCCCTGAAAATGGAGGAATCTTAAATAGCAGTCCTTGAGAATTTTATTCCTGGCAAGGCCGATATGCAACTTTCCCGCTGTGAAGGGAGGGCCATCGACAAAATAGAATTTCTTGAAGCCAGCATTTGCATTTTTAGCCCGCTTATAGGCAATTGTCCTTGCCCAATAGTCGTTTATGTTCTGGGTGATTGCGAATGGATCATACTCCTTTACTGGAGGCCTTATTTTCACTTAATCCCCTCATTCCACTATATTACTAATGTGAATCATAACTATGTATAGGTTATGTAACAAAGGGTTAAAAATCTTTGGCTATAATAATCCAGGTGAAATTAGAGGGAAACACACTCACTGGAGAATCTTACAATCAACATGCCCCGCCTGTCAGGGTAGAATATAAGGCCGGATTAATACCACAGAGCCCCGTGGCAGGGAGGCAGGTCGAGCCTTAATCACATATAAGAACCATGGAACATAGAAATCTATATACCATCGACCCTCGATTCTTGTGGGAGAACAATGAGCGGCAAAGAACACATTCCATCCAGATACCGAGCCATCATCCAGGAGTCCAAGTCAGGCAAGGGCAGGGCAGTTGGAAAACTCGTAGAGAATGCGAAATCAATACCCGACCCTTATTATTCTGCACTGGCCCTTTTCGGTATATCCGGAGATAGTCGTGTATCCGAGGAGCAATCCAGAAGCCTGATAAAAGAAAGCATTCTGCTTTCAGATAAGGAGGCCAGATTATGGAGGAAGGCTGAGCTTCTTACCACGATGTGCCAGAAAGGCAAGAATAATCCCCCAAATACTCACGACCTTATAAGAAATCAGATAATGGAAAAAATATGGGACTTTCCCGAAGGAAAAGGTCAATCCGACGCAATCATAGGATGTATCGGTTTTCTCGGTTGCCAGTATATACATGGTCTCCTGAAACGAGCTATCAGCAACCCTGGATTTGAGATGGAAACATGCAAGCCCATCCTCCGTCAATGGGTGAAGGATTGTTCATCATCTAATATCCCCTTGGAAGACATCACCAAGGTACTGGCCACCATGCCAGATAGCCTTATCAAGGTCAAGCTTCATGGTTATTTACATATTCAATTAATGAGAGCGGGGAATGAAGAGCTAACGGTTCTGGAAAACGCACTAACCCATGCCATGAAATTGGCAGGAGACGATAGATTGCAGGCCATTAAATATCTGGCTGACCAGTCTCCCAATCTGGAAACGCTGGAATTACTGGCCAAGAAAATCACAGAACTAGGGGAACCCGCAAACGAGGGCAGT
>JAUSPR010000271.1 GCA_030655715.1 Thermoplasmata archaeon | reverse complement strand
ACTGCCGATTGAGTAACCAGGTATACTCGAATCAACAACAAAGGCGGTTATGCCTCTTGTGCCCTTGGATTTATCGGTCATTGCAAAGAGAATTGTTACATCCGATTTACTGGCATTGGTGATGAAGACCTTTGAGCCGTTGATTACATAATCATCGCCTTTCTTGATGGCGAGCGTTGTCTGAGAACCAGCATCAGTTCCGGCATTGGGTTCGGTGAGTGCAAAGCATCCAAGGGATTTACCGCTTGCCACCGGCCTCAGGAATTTTTCTTTATGGGCATCGGTGCCGTATTTCATCAGAGGCCAGCATACGAGAGAATTGCAGACTGCCATTGTCACGCCATGCGAAGCGCATACGCGGGATATCTCTTCAACCGCAATCGCATAACTGATCTCGTCCATCCCTGCTCCGCCCCACTCCTTCGGAACGGTCATACCCATGAACCCCAGCTCGCCCAACTTGCGTATCGTTTCGACTGGAAATTCCGCTTTCTCGTCTATATCGGCAGCGATCGGCGCTATCTCCTTCTCGGCGAATTGCCTTGCAGTCCTTTTGACCATTTCCTGTTCCTTGGTGAGCCCGAATTCCATCCTTGCACCTTCTCTGGGACAGGAAAGAAACGACCATATTAAATCGTTTCCTAAGTAGGTATTTAATTATTTGTATGCTGGTAATAAAAAGTTAATGGTGCGTAACAGGGTTAACTGTCAAGAATATATTTATACCATTAATATCTTATAGGTATTAACTTACAAAATTGATAATACTGAAGAAAAAAAGATAGAGGAGGATTAAGAATGGAGTTTAAAAGATTAATGAGCATAGCTATTGTATTTGCAATGGTGGCTGTGAGTTTTGCAATGGTGGCGCCGCAGAATGCCAAGGCAGGTTTCATCGAGATACTCGGACCCGCAGATCTGCCCTGGGGTACAGCGTTCACACCGAAAGATGTCACATGGGATAACACTGGTAAATATTGCGTGGTCGTTGGCAAACAGACAAGCGCGGACTTCAATGCCTGGGTATACAGCGGATACACAGATGCATGGCAGGGGATATCCACTCCAACAAACTCACAGATATTATTCTCAGTGACATGGGATAACAAGACAGGACAATTCTGGTTCTGCGGAGACAAAACTGGAAGCCCGACAGACACTATATATTTCATGCCGAGAGACGGTAATGCTGCAACTGCAGCCCCGGGTGCCAGTAAGCCAATCACCGCAATGTCTGCAATAGAAGCCGATGACATGGGCAATGTGTTGGTCGGAGAGTCTTTGGTAGTAGGTTCCAAGATGCACGCTTACAACAAAAGTGACAATAAATGGTTTACTTATGCCCTTCCTACTACACCTACTGTATGGTCAGCCATTAATTCAACCTCATTCAATACCGTTGATGATAGATTCTACATCGCAGCATACAACAAGATTGGAAGTAGGGCGGGAGTGCTCTACTCAGACATAGCACCCTTGGGCAGTGGTTTCACAATTAAGGAAACTGTGACGTCGTTAAATATACCCAACCTGTATTCGATTGACTGGAATCCAGGGAAGAATTACGGACTCGCTGTAGGGGATGGCGTTTACACAGTCAGAGCACATAATGCCACCCACCTGACATGGAAGGTCATCGAGGATTCCTCCACCCCCAACATTTATTATGACGTCGCATGGGACTCAGACGGATGGAACGAGGCAGGCATTTTCGGCAAGAACGCTACGAAGGGAGTGTACTACCGTTATTACGATTCCAACCCGACAATGATACTGGGGCACACTGATGCAACCGAGCCAACCTACTATTGCGGTGCAATTAAACCGCCGGCAAGCCCGAAGTTCGTGTTCATCCCGACATCAAGCGGTGGAGTCGTCGCCCATATACAACTCTCAGACCAGAGTACCACAATAACGGCCAACGCTGTGTTCCCAAAGTTATACTGGATAGGATTCAATGACACAGACGCTGCTTTCACCTCCAGGTTGGACCAGCAGGTTGCTCCTGACTCCAATTACTGGTTCACGCTACTGGCGAACTACACCGAGGGCTGGACCGAGTGCGAGGTCGTAGTGGAAGCATGGTACGATGACGGTAAAATCGGAGGAGGTGCCCCGGAAACTGCTTATCCTGCGGTGGACGACACCACACGAAACCTGGCATTCAGACTTACATGGCGTGCCGGCACCGCTAATGCAGTTGTGTATTATCCAAATACACCCGAACTGGAAGTAACAACTGGTCTTGTCACCGACATTGACATGAACACCCCATACGCTTCTGGAGATTTACGGAACAACCACACAGTCCGAATTCCGGTCTGGCTCGGTAACCAGATAAGAAGCGCCGATGGAAGCGGTTGGGGGAGTGGAGACGCGGCATATGGACCGCTCAAGACCGACTCACTCAGGGACGCAAATAGCTGGGACTTCAGCATTACCGTGAGGGACTGGGACAGCATCACCGCAGCCAATACAAGCTACGGTGAGTTCGGAGTCAATGAAGAAGTATCGGTCTTGGTGTCAGGGAACCCATCAGGAAACGCGCCACCGGGTACGATTAACAATGTGATGACAACACACAGCCATATCTCTTACTCGGCCAACACTGATTACTATGTCAATGTCTCGGTACCGCATCTCCACGAGAACGGTGCCAATACCACAGGGAACTGGATTTGGGCACAGAATGTCTCGGTCCATAACATGTGCCCCAATGCGACGGCAGCCAATTCCGATATAGACCTGCAAGCATATTTCACGGGTGAGGATGTGCCCTTATACGTATGGGGACAAACAGTAACTCCGATAACACCGCCCAACAATGGAACAAACGCGACAGGCCCCAATATCACGAACTACATCGGACCGATATGGGGTGTGTTCACTTTCACAGAACTTGAATGGTGGGTCACGGTTCAGGCAGGTACCAAAGAAGGTATTTACTGGGGTGCAATCACAATCAGCATCGAGACGGCCTGATGCTGAACGAAGAAAATGCCGCCAGCATGACTGGCGGCACATTTTCCATTTTTGTATTTTGTTTCAATATTTATAAATACCATTCCATCGTTTCATAATAACATGGGCAGGATGCTTGTAGCCTGTGATGGCTCGGAACATTCCAGAAAGGCTCTGGACAAGGCTATCAGCATGGCCGGTGACGATGATGAGATAGTTGTGCTATACGTGATTCCAACGGCCATTCTCCAGGAATTCAATGATATTGGTCCCGATGTCCCCAAGTCAATGGCACAGGATATTGTCAATCAATCTGTGGATATTATTAAAGCCAGAGGGAAGAAAGCGATAGCCGTAGTCAGGGAAGGCGATATCGCGGATGAGATAATTCACTTCGCGAAAGAACTTGAATGCAGCCTCATCCTCATTGGGTCAGTGGGAATGAGCAAAATTGGAAAATTCGCGCTTGGTAGTGTTGCAGAAAAGGTCGCCAGAAACGCTGACCGCGCCGTCCTCATAATAAAATAGATAGATTTTAGAGCATTGGCGCGATATAGGTTCGATATTATGCACGATTGTCGATTTGGTAATTGGGTAATTTTCAATTTGGTAATTGACGGATTGACGATTTTAAATTGGGTAATTTTCAATTTGGTAATTGACGGAACGACAAATTGCCAGCAACAATTAACAAATTTACAATTAACAAATCTAAAATTACGGAGGCATAAATTATGCAAAACGCAGAATCCTTGAAGAAACTGGCAGGAGAAAAAGCCGCAGAATCCGTGAGCAGCGGCATGGTTGTGGGCCTCGGCACAGGCTCAACGGTTTATTACACGATACTCAAACTTGCCCAGCTTGTCAGAACAGGAGAATTGGAAATTATCGGTATTCCAACGTCCAAGGCCACGGAGAAATTAGCTGTTTCAGACGGCATCAAACTGGGCACCCTGGACGAATACCAAGCCATTGACGTTACAATCGACGGTGCCGATGAGGTGGCGCCGAACCTTGACCTGATAAAAGGGATGGGGGGCGCGCTTCTCAGGGAAAAGGTCGTAGCCTCGGTCTCCAAGCAGGTGATTATTGTAGCCGATGATTCAAAAAGCGTCACAATACTTGGCACGAAATCCCCTCTTCCAGTTGAGGTACTGCCATTCGCTCTTGCCACGGTAAAATCAAAGCTGGATGAAATGTGTCAGGAAGCCACTCTGCGCATCAGAAACGGCCATACTTTTCAAAGCGATAATGGCAACTATATTATCGACTGTAAATTCGAATCTATACGAGAACCGCGCAAACTGGAAGCGGAGCTAAATCTCATTCCTGGGGTAGTGGAGAACGGACTTTTCCTGGGTACAGCTACCAAGGCTATCCTGGGAACCAAGGATGGCATCAAAATCATGGAACAGGTTATTTAACGAGCTTTTTCAGAGCTGCGATATTTGACTCTATGTCCTTGATCTTCCTGCGTTCATCCTTTTCTATTATTTCCACAATTTTCTGGAACGGCATCGCCAGCTTATAGGCGTGTACCGGCCTCCCCTTGCCCTCTTTCTTGAGGTCGCGTTTCTTGACCCACTTGCGGTCCCGGAGATCCTGCATGACTATGGAGACTTCCGGCTGCCTGAGCGCTGTGATGCCTTCAATCCTTACGGATATGATTTCATCGCCGTCGCTGAGCACTGCCAGTGTCTTTGCCATGTTCTTCGGAATTCCGGCTGCCACCATGTGGTCAATTATTGCTTCGTCTTTTTTTGTGAGTGAAGTCCTTGCAGACATTGTTTTTCACCGTCCGGTTATATTTTACCTTAGATATATAAAAGTTTGTATTTCAAAGAGATATATAAATGTTTCTATTTCTATAGTTCTATTTGAAAATGAGAATTCATACCAGTCGAAAAGCACCTTTAATACTAATCAGAAGTTTTGAAAAAGTATATGCAAGCTGGAATAATATTAATCTTTATATTTCAACTCAGGTATAAATGATTATTTCGACATGATTTCATGTCCCTATAAGTGCAATTTTCACTGCATTTTCTATGGCAGAAACAAGTTCTTCGACGCCATTTCCGTTGCTTGCAGAGATGTTTATGCCGAGTTCGGACTGGGTAAGGTCAGACTTGTTTGACACCATAATCGAGGGAACATTCGGGAAGGTTGCGATTATCTGGTCCCGAAGATTTTTCTGTGTCTCGATTGTGTAACCACAGGTTTCAGACGGATCGAAAACATAAATCACGATATTTGCGAGATGTTCCAGCGCGGCAATTGCCTGAAGCTCTATCTTGTTTCTGGCTTCTAGTTCCCTGTCAAGCAGACCGGGCGTGTCCATAACCTGAACGCGGTCATATCCCACTTGAAGGTGACCAATTGAGACGCCTTTTGTAGTGAACGGGTAACAGGCAATAATCGGTTTGCCGCTGGATATGCGCTCCACAATCTGGGATTTGCCGACATTTGGGCACCCTGCCACAACAATCACAATCTCTTCGGCATTTATGCTTGGCATGTCGCGCAGCTTGTCCCTGGCCTGGTTCAGGAATTCAAGTTCTCCGGAAACCCTGTTCATAACTGAGGAAATTCGCCCATATGCTGAATTCTGAGCGTTCATTATATCTGTTTTGGAAGAGGAGGATTTTATCCTGGCAGTCTCGGATTTGTGAATGCCTTCAGTGGTCTTTCTCGCCCAATCAATGGCTCCCAGGCTGTGCCTGAGCTCGTCCAATCCGACAGTAATATCGATGAGTTCCCTCTCAAAAGGATGCACCTGATCCAGTGACGGAAAGGTCCGAACATATTTCTTGAGAACTGCCGATATTGTATGGGAAAGCGCGCTCAGCCTGCCCATGGCCTCGGCCTTGGTTTTCCTGGTGCCGGTAAGGTCTGTGACCATTACCTTCTTCACACGGCGAAATGCCTTGTCCAGAATTTCCTGGCTGCTCATTATTGTGGGAACTTCTTTCATCGGGTTGCCAACTTGCGTTCTATATATAAAACATCTCCAATAATCTAAGAGTTCAGTCTTCTGAAGTTTGCCCCATAGGAATTTTGTATTCTGGGAATGGGAAATGGGAAATTGGATGGAATTAGGTTGTAGGGGAATGGGGAATCGTACGGAATGGCTGCCAGGAACAGCCATTGAACCTGTCACCGATTCCCTATCTAATATTCATCAACCTGGATTCCCGATTCCCAACGCTTCAATAACCAATCATATTCCCGATTCCCGATTTGGCA